>NZ_JCAKMY010000015.1:0-89939 GCF_059515845.1 Acinetobacter sp. CY79 | reverse complement strand
TATTGCCCAACTAATTTCTGGTTTAATTCAGTCGGTTCAAGCATATAAATACATTTGTCATAGGTCAGGGTTAGATTCTTGGTGACCTTACGCGGTTCCTGCCAGGTAAAAATATCATCCAGTTCAAGATCAGATTCGGTTAAGGGCCGATGTAAATTCTTTGAGTTTCTCGCACATTTGGCGAACCTCTGATTGAAATGCTCAATAAAGCAGGGTAGCCATGCATTGGCTTCAGCAATCGAACCGATGCCTTCTAGGCGCATCTCCTTGATCAAACGGTCCTGAAGGGTTCTATTCGCTCGTTCTACGCGGCCTTTGGCCTGTGGTGAGTTGGCGAAGATAATATCAATGTTTAACTCGTTCAGAATCCGCCCAAATTGCGTGATCTTGCTGTCTTGGCTCGATTTCTGATTGACTCGGAATACCGAGTGTTTATCGCTATAAAAGGCCAAGGGCTTCCCATATTGCTCAATGTAGGCTCGGGTTGAAAGCATGTAATCAAAGGTCGTTTCCGCTTCACAAAAGCGCAGATGCAACAGCTTTCCAGTGGCATCATCGATATAAACCAGCAAGCAGCATTTGGCGGCTCGGCCTTCAAACCAGTCATGATATGAGCCATCAATCTGAATCAGCTCACCCAAGCAATCCCGGTTATAGCGTGGCTGATATGGGCGTTTTAGACGTTTGGATCGCGGAATCCAGAGCTCATTTGCAGTCATCCAGCGCCGAAGCGTTTCTACAGGGATATTCAGGTCAAACATGCTGCTGAGCTTCTCATGCGCCAAGGTGGGTCCAAATCCGAGCAGATGTTCAGAAATAATGGAAAGGCACTTTGATTTTAATAACTCATCATGGCGATGATGACCCGGGTGACCACGACTGGCATGCGCCAGACCTGAAACACCGTCTTGATGGAGCTTCTGCAATAACCGGGTAATTTGACGAGTGGAAAGATTCAGGATTTCAGCAGCACGGACTTGGGTAATACGATGATCTCGAACCTCTTGCAGAACTGCAAGACGTTGAATTTCTTTATCAGACATAGTGATCAGCATCTATATTTTATATCCAGTCCATGATGATAAAAACCATCATAAACTAGACATTTTTATTGGTGAGAATATAGACAATTTAAATGGGTTCTAACATTTTAACTTCGCATAAGGTGTATTATGTTAATTTCAAAAATTCTTAATAATTACTTAAGTCCAGCAAGCCTTAACTTAGCTTGACCATTTCCATTATTTGCTGCTTTCAAAAGCCACTCTTTTGCAAGTTTAATATTTTTAGTTATTCCCTGCCCTTTGGAGTACATCACGCCAAGGTTATATTGCGCAGATGAATTCCCTTGGACTGCTGCCTTGCTATACCATTCAAAAGCTTTAGTATCACTTTGAGTCACCCCATGACCTTTGTCATACATCCAACCAAGATTATTTTGCGCAGATGCATGCCCTTGATGCGCTGCCTTGCTATACCATTCAATGGCTTTAGTATCATTTTGAGTGACTCCACGACCTTTAAAATACATATTCGCAAGGTTATATTGCGCATTTGAATCGCCTTGGGTTGCTGCCTTGCTATACCACTCAACAGCGTTAGTATCATTCTGTTTTACTCCACGCCCTTTGGAGTACATCACGCCAAGGTTATATTGCGCAGATGCATGCCCTTGGGTTGCTGCCTTGATATACCACTCAACAGCTTTAGTATCATTCTGAGCTATTCCAAGACCGTCGGAATACATTATGGCAAGATTATTTTGCGCAGGAGCATATCCTTGAGTTGCTGCCTTGCTATACCACTCAACAGCTTTAGTATCATTCTGAGTTACTCCACGACCTTCGTCATACATCAAACCAAGATTATTTTGCGCAGATGCATTCCCTTGAATTGCAGATTTTATTATTTTGTGAAACTCTTCAACTTGAGCAAATGTTGAGCTAATTGAGAAGAACAGTATTAAGGATAAAAAAATATTGTGTTTATAATTCATGACATAAGATTATTATAAAATAACCCGAATCGCGGATAAGGATTTTTCTTTAAAATCATAAGCTCAATGTAATTTTATGATTAGTTTTTAGTGTTATCAGACCAAAGAATAGACTTTTTTATGCTCAAAATGATGGATAAGTCTCAAGATTAATAATCTCATTTCTTTAAGCAGGATTCGGGTTAAAATAAGAATGTAAGTTATTTTAACTAAAATATTTACAGTTGGATAATTAATCACGATTTAATTTTCAAACTTTCACTTAACATAAAATCTCTTATGCTAAGTCTGATCAAACCTTATATAATTGATAATATATAAGCAAATTTTAGTGACTACGCTGATAAAGCTTAAATTAATTAAATGTAAAAAAGAATTTCAAAGCTTTCATGAGCATATGTCAACAAATATTTCTCTGTTCCTCATGTTTCAATCAACTGCTACAATTTTTCTCAGTACTTCATAAAAATTAGACGGATCATGATCAGCATTCAATCCAAACTCCCGAGTCAAGGCGTGACCATATTCAGTGTGATGTCAGCACTAGCACAAAAGTTAAACGCGTTGAACCTATCACAAGGTTTCCCCGACTTCCCTGCTCCACAAGCTTTACTTGAGGCGTTGAGCAAAGCCACACTAGATGGATTGAATCAATATGCACCCGGAGACGGTTTACTCCCCCTACGTGAACAACTAGCACAACAATTTTTACAGCGAGATCAACGTCAAATCGATCCTGTCCCCGAAATCACCATCACCCCGGGTGCAACCATTGGGATCTATTCAGCCATTCAAGCCGTGGTACAAGCTAGCGATGAAGTGATTATTTTTGATCCCAGTTATGACAGTTATGCGCCGAGTGTGAAGCTGGTCGGCGCTAAGCCCGTACACATTCCATTGCAAGCACCTAACTTCAGCGTGGATTGGAATCAAGTCAAAGACAGCATTACTGATCGGACTCGTATGGTGATTGTGAACACACCACACAATCCAACGGGTGCCATTTGGACAAAGTCAGATTGGCTCAATTTAATTGAATTGATCTGTGATAAAAATATTATTGTGCTCTCAGATGAAGTCTATGAGCATCTGATTTTCGATGGACAACAGCATTATTCAGCGCTGTCATTTCCAGAGCTGAGAGAACGTAGTTTCGTGATTGGTTCTTTTGGTAAGACCTTTCATGTCACAGGTTGGAAAACGGGATATTGTATTGCAGCACCCGCTTTAACAACGGTATTTCGACAGATTTATCAATTTGCCAATTTTTGTGGTGTCACGCCTATTCAGTGGGCTTTGTCAAATTTTATGCAGGACCATCCTGAACATATCCAAGAGCTTTCAGCCTTCTATCAAGCCAAACGTGATCTGTTTAATTCACAAATCACCTCATCACGATTCAAATTTCAACCATCAAAAGGCACATATTTTCAAAATCTGGACTACAGCGCCATTCGCCCAGATTTAAATGATGTAGAGATGTGCCAGTATTTGGCTGAACAACATAAAATTGTCGCGATTCCTGTCTCGGTATTTTACCAACAAGCGCCTCAAGACTTACGTATGATTCGACTTTGCTTTGCTAAAAAAGACGAAACGCTTATTCAAGCAGGTCAAATTCTTTCAGCAGTGTAGTTTTATTTTCCTGTAGCAATTCGCCTGATTGTTTTTAAATATCAGGTGGATTTCACTGTAGCTATGCTATTGTGCAATCAGTAATGTTGAATAAAAATGATGGATAATAAAATAAGATGAGTGCACGTCTCAGTCCAATTGACGACCCGAATTTTTGGCGTGTTTTTTTGGTCTTTTTGCTACCGCTAATTGCGACCAATATTTTACAGAATTTATCTGGCACCATTAACACCGTATTTGTTGGTCAAATGATGGGTGTCGATGCCATTGCCGCTGTGTCTGTATTTTTCCCGATTTTGTTTTGCCTGATGGCATTTGTGATCGGTCTCTCCGCAGGTTCAACAGTACTGGTCGGTCAGGCTTGGGGCGCTCAGAATCTTGAAAAAGTCCGCCAAGTGGTCGGCTCTACCCTGTTTATGACTGCGATTGGTGGAACGGTCATTGCATTTTTGGGGGTTCTTTCAGCACGACCTCTTTTGATAGCTCTGGGTACTGATCCTTCAGTAATGCATTTATCTCTGCCTTACGTCCAGTGGATGCTCGCAGGAAGTCCATTACTGTTTATCTATATTATTTACACCTCAATCCTTCGAGGTGTGGGTGACAGTATTACCCCTTTAATTGCGCTTGGAATGACCAGTTTACTGGGGCTTTTTATTACTCCTGTATTGATTGCAGGTCATTTTGGATTTCCACGTTTAGGCATCATTGGACCTGCAATTGCCACAACCATCGGATATTCGGCAGTACTCATTTTTCTATATTTTTATTTAAAGAAGAAAGACCATCCACTCAAAATCGATGGCGCGATGTGCAAATATATTAAATATGATCCTGAGATGAGTGGCAAAATCCTCAAGCTAGGTGTACCGACAGGTGTTCAAATGATCACTACCTCGGTGGCGGGTTTAGTTATCGTGGGTCTCGTCAATCGTTATGGTTCAGAGGCCACTGCTGCTTATGGAGCAGTCAATCAGGTACTGAACTATATTCAGTTCCCTGCACTCTCTATTGCGATTGCTGCTTCGATTTTTGCAGCCCAAGCCATTGGTGCAGGTAAAGCAGATTCCTTAGCAAAAGTAACTCGTATTTCTCTAGGTATGAATATCGTGATCACAGGGAGCTTAGTCACTTTAGCTTATCTGTTCTCAAAATATTTGATGGCTCTTTTCATTACCGACCCCGCAGTTGTTGTCTTAGGGCAACAACTTCTGTTTATCGTGTTATGGTCAATTTTATTCTTTGGTGCAAGTGCCATTTTTGCTTCGATCATGCGTGCAAGCGGTACAGTGACCATGCCCATGATCATTAACATTATCGCTATTTTAGCAATAGAACTGCCTGCTGCTTATGTGTTTAGCTCTTGGTGGGGCTTGGAAGGCATTTGGTATGGTTATGCCCTCGCCTTTGTTTGCTTATGCATCATGCAAGGGCTGTATTATCAGTTTGTGTGGAAGAAGAAAACCGTTGAGGTATTGATCTAGGATTTTCATACTCTGGCGATCTTTGAGAAAAACACGTTCTCAATGTAAGAATAAATTAAGCCAATAAATGCAGAAAATATTCAACGCTTGAATTCATCTAGTACGTCATCTCATATAAAAAAAACCGCGCTAAAGCGGTTTTTTTTATGGGAAGACAACTGATTATTTTGGCTCTAAACGCTTGCTCAGCTTGGTCGCAAACGCAGTTATTTTTTGGTAACCCGTAGGCAACACACGTTGCATCAAATCAATCGCTTTCGCATCATTACCAATCAGTAAACGGCGTTTATTTTTCAGTACCGCATCCAAAATTTGTTGTGAAGCATCTTCAGCAGGCATACGCAATAATTTATTAAATGCTTTCGCTGATTTATCCGGATTCATGCCTAAAGATTTGAGGCTGTCATTCATACGTGCATCATTGGCAATATTGGTACGGATACCGCCTGGGTGAACACACAGCGCACTCACACCACAGTTTTCAATATCGAGTTCTTGGCGTAATGACTCGGTGAAACCACGCACTGCAAACTTAGAGGAGTTATACGCAGACTGGGTTGGCTGTGAAGTTAAACCGAAAAGACTAGACGTATTGATGATATGACCCTCACCTGTTTTTTTCAGGTAGGGAAGGAATTCTTTGGTGCCGTACACAACGCCCCAGTAGTTAATCCCCATGATCCATTCATAGTCTTCATAGCTCGCACCTTCGACAGTCGAACCCAATGCCACACCAGCATTGTTAAAGATCATGTTCACTGAGCCATGATTTTGCACAGTATCCTCAGCCCAAGCTTTGACTTCTTCACGGTTTGCGACATTTACTTTCTTAGAGGTCACACGGACATTATACGGCTTAACCAATTCAACGGTTTCAGCTAAGCCTTTTTCATTGACATCACTGATTGAGAGATGACATCCAGCCTTTGCCAGTAAAATTGCCAGTTGCTGTCCCATACCCGAACCCGCACCTGTAATCGCAGCCACTTTATTTTTAAAATTTTTCATTGTTTTTCCTTATTCATTTTTCTGCACAACTTCATGTTCGTGTGCCGCTCAAAAATCACTATAAATTTGACAATAAATATTGTCAATATCACTCAAGGTCATTTATATTGATAAAATCTGCATATTGACCACATAGGCTTAGCGAACATTAATTGCTAAGATGCCTAAAACTACGACTCTACTAGATCATTATTTTTATGACTGAATATTCAGAAAAGTCTGCGACAGCAGAATCAATCCCAGAAAAAAAAGTGGTGAAAGAACGTCAATTTAAGGGCATGTCACTGACTGAACGTAAGCAAGCTCGACGTGAAAAACTCATCGAAGCAGGTATTGAAGCGTATGGGACACATGGATTTTTTTCAGTCACTGTAAAAGATATTTGCAACGAAGCCAAACTCACAGAACGTTATTTTTACGAATCCTTTAAGAAAAGTGAAAACCTCTTTCAAACGATTTTCTTACAACTCATTGAGAAAATGCAGCAAACCTTAATGCAATCCGTCATGCAAGGTTCACCTGACCCTATACGTATGATTGACGCGGGTTTAAATGGTTTTTTTGCCATGCTAGAAGATGATCCACGCACGGCTCGCATCATTTATATCGATGCCATGTTGGTTCAAGAACTACATAATCATGCCACCATTCAAGAGACGATGGCGCGCTTTGATCGCATGATTCATGCATTTGTGACCTTGATGATGCCGCATATCAGCTTAAACGAAAAAGAGATCTCACTCATCGCAACAGGGTTAAATGGTTATGTCACCCAAATTGCTGTGCGTTGGGTCATGAGTGGATTTAAGTCACCACGTGAAGAGGTCGTTAAAGCATGTCGGGTTGTTTTCACTGCTTTAATTCAAGAACTCTCTCATTAAAAAATAAAAGCGTGTCAATTAACCATAATAAATTCATAGATATATTTTTAACTCATTGCTTTAAAAATGTAATATTTATGACATATATATGATCAATTTGGATCGTATTTTTATATTTTTGTCACAAAACATTGCTAAATCGACCTTGATGACCTGTTTTGCAATGATACTGTCATAATTAATCTTTGTAATAAGCCTGTCATAAATATTAACGGTCAGACCGTTCACTTAAGGATATTGCGTTGTGAAAGATGACTACATTTTAATCGTCGATGATGAACTTCCCATTCGTGAAATGATCCATACATCTTTAGATATGGCAGGCTTCCAATGTTTAGAAGCTGAAGATGCCAAACAAGCGCATCAGATGATCGTTGATCAACGCCCTTCCTTAGTACTCCTGGATTGGATGCTTCCCGGTGGTGTGAGCGGTGTTGATCTGTGCCGTCGCTTAAAGCGCGATGAATCGCTCTCTGAGATCCCGGTGATCATGCTCACCGCGCGTGGTGAAGAAGATCATAAAGTTCAAGGTCTTGATGCTGGTGCAGATGACTACATGACCAAACCGTTTTCAACTCGTGAATTGGTTTCACGTATTAAAGCAGTGTTACGTCGTGCCAACGCATTGAGCGGTGAAAAGACCATTGATGCGAATGGGCTCATTTTAGATCCAGTCAGCCAACGTGTCAGCTTTAATCAGAACATTTTAGAAATGGGCCCAACAGAATATCGTCTGTTGGCTTTCTTCATGACGCATCCTGAACGTGCCTATACACGAGCACAATTACTTGACCAAGTATGGGGTGGCAACGTATATATTGAAGATCGTACCATTGATGTTCACATTCGTCGCTTACGTAAGGTTTTAGAACCTTATGGCGCAGACCGTTATGTACAAACTGTTCGTGGTACAGGTTATCGTTTTTCTACTCGAGCAGATGTCGCAATAGGCTAGTGTTCACTAGGTTAATCAAATTTTATGTACGAACCCTACCCCGTCCCCACTTTAGCGAAAGATCATCAGAAATTTCGCTACAGTAGTTTATGGACATTCGCTAAACAAGATCTTCGCTTGTTGGTGTTTTTTATCGTTATTGGTGGATTTGTTGGCTTAGGAATAGGCTATTTTTGGATCTGTATTGGGCTTGCCTTCGCTGCCTTTTTTGGTTTACAGCTTCGTTCCCTCATTTTGGTCAATGATTGGATCGCGAATCGTCCCTATGATGTACCACCGAATCTCAATGGGATTTGGGGTGCATTGCTGTTCAATGTTTATCGTGCTCAACGCCAAGAACGTATCGTTCAATCTGAAATGGTCGGGCTCATTGACCGCACACAATCCTCACTGGTTGCTTTGTCTGAAGCCATTATTTTGACTGATGATGCTCAACAAATTGAATGGTGGAATCCAGCAGCAGAATATCTTTTTAGTATTCAGCCCACGGATCGAGGGCGCAATCTCCTCTCAATTATTCGCCAACCTGATTTTGTTGAGTATTTTAATAATATCGATCATGCACCAGATGGTATTAAAGTTAAATTAGCGCATGACGATAATAAGTATGCTCAAATTAAATTAACCCTTTTTGGTCAACAAAGCCGTTTATTGGTGGCACATGACATCACACGCATGCGTAATCTGGAACAAATGCGTTCCGATTTTGTCGATAATATTTCACATGAGTTACGTACACCACTGACCGTGCTCAGTGGATATATTGAGACCTTTACTGACCAAGAAGACATCAATCCAAGATGGAAACGTGCCTTTGATCAGATGCAATCACAGACTCGACGTATGAATGCATTGGTGAATGATTTGTTATTGCTCTCTCGTTTAGAGAATGAAAAGCAAATCGCCAAGAATCAAATCATTGAAATGCCAAGTCTAATGAATCATTTATTTGATGATGCTCAGGCTTATAACATTGATTATGGGCATACATTGAATTTAGATATTGATAGTCATTGCGACCTGATCGGTTCAGAGATGGAGCTGGCAAGTGCCTTTAGCAACTTGATCACCAATGCGATTAAATACACCCCTAAAGGTGGTACGATCACCATTGGTTGGCATGATGATGGTGAAAATGGCTATTTCTCAGTTCAAGATACAGGTATCGGGATTGACCCGAAACATTTACCCCGTTTGACAGAACGTTTTTATCGGGTCGATAGTGCGCGTAGTCGTGCGACCGGTGGCACAGGTTTGGGTCTTGCGATTGTGAAACATGTGTTGATGCAACACGGTGCGTATATCGATATCATCTCTAAGGAAAATGAAGGCTCGACTTTCATCGCAGTTTTCCCGAAAGAACGTTTGTATCGTATGCAATGATGATCACCATTGAACTTAAACAAAGCCTGATGAACTCAAACACTGATTCGTCACCTAAAAAAAGCGCCGATAGGCGCTTTTTTTAATTCTGCATGCATTGTTCGCATTATGAACAATAAAGTTTAAAATCTTTTTAGATGGTTTGACCTAAAGCCTCGCCCATCACGACCACTGAATTGGGTTTAAATGCTTCATCCCATTTAATTTTATCTTTTTCAAATAAAATCACAGCGGTCGAACCTAAATAAAAACGCCCGAGTTCATCACCTTTTTCAAGCTTCATCTCATGATGATTTAACTCTAAACGACCTGTCGGTTTCACTTTACCGGTCGCCACCGTTTCAATGCCAGCCACGATCATCGCGCCAACCAGAACCACTGCCATACGTCCCAGTTCAGTATCAAATAAACACACCATACGTTCATTACGTGCGAACAAACCTGGGATATTCTCAGCGGTGGTTTGATTTACTGAAAACAATTCACCTGGAATATACAAAGTTTCAGTCAATGTACCCGCGAATGGCATATGCACACGGTGATAGTCTTTCGGGGACAAATAAACCGTCGCGAACTCACCCTCTTTAAATGGAGCAGCCAGTTGAGGATCACCAATCAGTTTATCTACCGAAAATGACTGTCCCTTAGCTTGGAAAATATCGCCTTCATTAATTTTACCCAATTGAGAAATAGCACCATCCGCAGGAGATACGATGCTATTGGGATTATTATCTACTGTGCGCACGCCTTCTTTTAACGAACGGGTAAAAAACTCATTAAATGATTTGAATTTAAGTGCATTACTTTGTTCAGCAATCGACATATCAATGCCATATTGCTTTTTGAACGCTTGAATCACAATATTTTTTAAAATCGGATTTTCACTGGCTGCAACCTTACCCACCACACGACTAAGCTTCTGTTGCGGAACAATGCTTTGCGCTTTAATGAATATTTTTTTCTTTAAATTTGTCAGACTCACTAAGGTGATTCTCCAGTAATGATTGGACTATCGAGGCGGTTGCCCCATTCGCTCCACGCACCATCATAAGCTTGGATATCCCAACCGAGTAGTCGACCAATAATATATGCAAGTCCTGAACGATGATGCGATTGACAATACACCACCACAGGCTGGTCGAATTTAAAGCCCAATTGTTCTAAACGTTGTTGAGTGCGTTCTAGGGGATGCAATTTTAAATGATTTTGACGGTTTAGGGCAGTACTCCATTCAAAATGTCGTGCAGAGGGAATATGTCCTCCTCTGCGTGCCGCCAAGCGTTGCCCTGTATACTCTTCAGCCGTTCTACAGTCCCAAATTTGCACATCACTCTGATTCACTTTACTGAGCAGTTCACTATATTCTATACGTGGTGGTTCAATATTTTGGATGTGAATTGGAAATAATGATGTCACTTTTTCAAATGTTTCTTCATCTGATGACGTCGGCAAATTCTCACCCAGCCATGCGTGGATGCCACCGTTGAGCAAACTGGTATTATGAAATCCGATACAATGCAAATTCCAAATCAAACGCCCTGCCCATGCTCCGCCTTCATCGTCATAAGCCACCACATGGTGATCAGGTGAAATATTTAAATACTCCACCAGCGCTTTCAAACCCGCTTCATTTGGCAATAATCCTGAAGCCAATTCTTCCTGCCGAACCAATTGTTTGGGTAATACATGAATCGCATGCGGAATATGTAATTGCTCATAGACCGAAGCACGCGTTAAATCGACGATACGTAGTTTTTCATGACCTAAATGAGGGACCAATTCTTCTGCTTCAATGAGCAAACCTAAATTAAATGGGGGATTTGACTGAAAATTAGACATAATTATTGAATTATTTTGCTCTGAGTAGAATCGATCTTAGCACAAGATTTTTTCACTATTATTCTGATTTTTTGCATGCATTTAGCAAAAAATCAGATATAGCATAGATATGACTTCAAAGATTATGCAGCAGGTTCTTGAATTTCAAACACCTGACGCAAATAAGCCAAGAAAGTGTCATTGTCCGTCATGGTTTTACCTGGGCTGTCTGAAAGTTTAGCAACAGACTGACCATTACATTCCACCAACTTCAATACAATATTCAGCGCAGTTTGTCCCATATCATTGGTTAAGTTGGTGCCGATACCAAAACTGACTTGGAAACGGTCTTTGAAGTAATTGTGGAGTGCCCATGCTTTCTCTAAATTCAAACCATCACTAAAGGTCAGCATTTTGGTTTTAGAGTCTATTTTCAATTTCTTGTAATGCGCATAAGCTTTGTCACCCCATTCATAGGGATCACCACTGTCATGACGTAGACCATCAAACAGTTTGGCAAAGTACAAATCGAAGTCACGTAAGAACGCATCCATTCCCACCACGTCAGTTAAAGCAATACCTAAGTCTCCTCGGTATTCTTGTACCCATGTCTCAAGCGCAGACTTTTGGAAATCACGTAGTCGTACATCTAAGGCTTGGAATGCTTGTAGGAATTCATGTGCCATTGTACCAATCGGTGTAATGCCTAAGTCTTTAGCGAGCAGTACATTACTGGTCCCACGGAAAATATCTGGCGCAGCTTTATTAAATTCTTCAACAACGTGTTTTTGCCAAGCAAAACTATAACGACGACGTGTGCCAAAGTCTGATACCAAAAATGGTGGATCATTTGGATTCTGTTCAGCTTGATATTTTTTCAGCAACTCAACTTTTGCCAATAAACGGCGCTCACCTTCAGCCATCACCTCATCACTACTGATGCGACTGAAATACAGCTCATTGACGATCGCAAGCACAAAAATTTCAAACATCATGGCTTGAACCATTGGCCCTTCGATGCGGATATCCAAACGACCTTGATCATCAATACTGGCTTTAATAAAGCGACGTTTCAGTTGAAATAGTTCTAGATAATCAACAAAGTCACTTTTAATAAAACGTAAACTTCTGAGATACTCCAATTCATCCGCTTTAAATTTTAACTGGCACAGATAGTCAAGTTGCTCATTCAGATCGTCTAAAATATCGACCAAAGGATAAGCTGTATCTTCTAAATTGCGGCAACGAAATTGGTAGACACTGTCAGTTTGAGGAAACTTGTGTAATACCACCTGCAACATTGTAAATTTGTACAGGTCTGTATCTAAGAGTGATTGGATTAGGGGTTGCATGATCTACTCATAAAATGATCTTCCGTGAAGAATAAAAATATTTTACGCGGGTAAATATATTCTCGGTTAATTCTTTTTTATCACGTTTTTAATGATTCTTGTCTATTTTCTCATATACGTGAATTTTTTTATATTTTTAATGTATTATTAAACTCTCTATTTAGCTCACCTTAAATATGATAATAATATTATAACTTTATGATAATTAAATATTTTTTTATATTATTCTATTGAAATTTAGTTATTTTTTTATTAACATAATATGAACAGGATGTTTAAATTTTTTTGCAATAAAAAGCAAAATAAATGGACAAATTATTTATGTATCCACGGGGTTAGACACATGGCTAAAATCACTTTAGAAGCACTTCAATCAATCGACGGTTTTGTAGCAGCAGCACTTGTTGACAGTTCAAGCGGCCTTGCATTGGCAACGAAGGGTGAGGGAATTGATCTAGAGTTAGCTGCAGCAGGTAACACAGAAGTTATTCGCGCGAAAACAAAAACAGCTAATGCATTGAAATTAAATGATAATGTTGAAGATATTTTAATTACTTTAGGTAAACAATATCATCTTTTACGTCCATTAGATCGTAACCCAGAATTATTCTTGTACTTGGTACTTGATCGTAAAAAATCGAATCTAGCGATGGCTCGTCATGAGTTGAAAAGTTTTGAACAAGAATTAGATTTTGCTTAATTTTGATTGTTCAAAATTAAATCAAAACTGCTATATTGACCTATAGCAGTTTTTTTATATTTGAATATAAAAAAACCTGTAACGTATTACAGGTCTTATAGATTGACAGATTTACTCATTTGAGTTTTTGATTTTAGTTGCATAGTCAACATTATGTTGTTGCAAATATTCACGAATCAATTGACGAACCACCTGTGAAGGTTTCAAATCTTGACGTTCACAAAGCTGTTCAAAAGCACGTTTTTTGATTGGGTCAATCAAAACAGTCAGGCGTGCAACTTTATTTTCCATGCCAATTCCATTGCTAATTCTATTATCATTTTATGATAATAGAATTAGCATGATTTTTTTTCAATGCTTTTTTAAAATTTAAACCAATTATTGATAAACGTTTGCTTAATCAATAAGTTTTTTTAATTTTTCTGACTGCCCAATGACTTCTGCAAACTGCTCAGTCGTTTTCTGTCCTGTCTGTTTCGCCTGAATATCACAGTCTGCTTTGCGTAGTTGTTTCACGATCCCCCACTCTAATTTAAACATTGCACCCATGATTGCAGTATTTCCTTTGGCATCACGTGCACAACGATCTGCACCGTATTTGAGTAAAGTGGTTACGGTATCTTGATGACCATAATAAGCCGCCATCATAAGCGCGGTATAACCTGTCCGATTTTTGACATCTACTGGAAATCCGTGTTTTAAAAACTCTTCGATTACTTCTTGATTTCCTGTTTTCGCCGCGGCCATAAACAGATCAATCAATTCCTGTTGTGAAGCCATCTGATCATTTGCCACTGTTTTTGCAGGGGAAACAGTCTGAGCTTGGTCTGCCATTGCGAACGCACAACCAAAAATCAAGAAACTTGCTAAAACCATGTGAGGCATAATTTTCATGATGAACTCCAACAAAAATCGACATCATCCACGCATTTTGCAATGCATGTCTCAGTACTTTAAATCAACGCCTGTAAAACTCCCCTAGGGTTGCAGGAAAGGAATTGAGTTTTACAGGAATTTTGTTGAGGTGACCCCTTGTTGCCCTAGTCACCCACTCAGCTGATCAATCGTAATTGATCATAAAGAGGTCATCTAAAAGAATTAATCTTTTAACTGAGCTGCTTTTACTTTCACAGTCGCAATGTTGCCATTGACTGCTTTAGTCATGCGTGTACCGTAGTCAGCATCTGCTTTATAGAAGTAAGACAACATGATGTGCTTCGTTTCTGAATCTTTCACATTACCCAGATCAGCCGCCAAGTTCATGATTAAATCATCTTTTTCTTTCGCAGTGTATGAACGGTAAAGCTCACCCGCTTGCTTGAAGTTTTGCTCTTTCACAGCACGTTGTTGAACTGTGCCAGAAAGTGGCGTTTCTACCGCGCGCGCTTTCGCCGTTGCTGGTTTTGGCTCCATACGGCTTGGTTCGTAGTTCACATTCGATGATGTACCACTAACGTTCATGTAACCATCTTGGTTGTTATTATTGACATCAACAACTGGACGGTTCACTGGGATTTGTTGGTGATTGGCACCCAAACGGTACATTTGTGTATCAGAGTAAGAGAAGATACGACCTTGTAATAGACGGTCTTCTGATGGCTCGATCCCTGGTACTAAGTTACCTGGAGCCATCGCCACTTGTTCCGTTTCTTGGAAGAAGTTTTTCGGCATACGGTTCAGCGTCAAAGTACCCACTTTAGTTTCTTTCACTAAATCCGTAGGCCAGATTTTAGTTGGATCAAGCGGGTCGAAATCGAAGTTGTTTAGATCTTTTGGGTCAATCACTTGGACATAAAGATCCCATTTCGGGAAGTTACCCGCATTGATGTTTTTGTAAAGATCATTGGTTAAGTGGTTGAAGTCCTTACCTTGTTGCTCAGCAGCTTCTTTAACGTTAAGACCTTTTACACCTTGTTTAGAGCGGAAGTTAAATTTAACGTATTTATATTCGCCTTTATCGTTGTAGAACTTGAATGCGTGTACACCAAAACCGTCTTGTTCACGGTAGCTGGTTGGAACACCTTGGTTACCATACACATAAGTCAACATGTTGGTTGCCCAGGGTTGGCTCGACAAGAAATCAAATACGCGGTTCGCATCTTGAACGTTGTCAATTGGGCTTGGCTTCATCGCATGGATGAAATCTGGGAACTTGATCGCATCACGGATAAAGAATACTGGTGTTTGGTTACCGACTAAATCCCAGTTGCCTTCTTGTGTATAGAACTTGATCGCGAAACCATGCGGGTCACGTAAAGTTTCTGGAGAATGTTTACCGTGAATTACCGTTGAAAAACGTAAGAATACTGGAGTTTTAGTACCGGCTTTGAACATAGACGCAACCGTAAGATCAGATAAATCTTTCGTTGTTACGAACTCACCATAAGCACCTGTACCACGCGCATGAACTACACGCTCAGGAATACGCTCACGACCGAAACGTTGTAATTTTTGGATCAACTGAACATCTTGTAGCAATACAGAACCATTTGGACCTGCAGTGATTGAGTTTTGATTGTCACCGACTGGTGCACCGTTATCTTTTGTTAATGGTGCAGCTGATGCTGCTGTCGCTGTTGCAAGCATTGCAACCAATAATGAACGCTTAAACATCGTCTTCTCTCTTAAATTGACCTTTCCTGCCCGCGTAAACTACCTTTTAAATTCAGATTGGTAAAAAGGTTAATTTTTATTACTATAATCGCTTTGTTGGATAACAGTATTTAGTTAAGCTAAATTCTTTATTTATTAATAAGTTAAATATCAACCCTCAATCGATTGTCAAATTATCTTACTGAATTTGATACAATTTAAATGAATTTAAAACATCATATATGGTTGATACATGCGCGCATTGTTACAGCGAGTTCTTGAAGCAAAAGTAGTGGTTGATGGTGAAACGACTGGTGAAATTGAAAAAGGCATGGTGGTTTTTTTAGGTTTGGGGAAAGAAGATAACCTTGAAAAAGGCAAAAAGCTGATTGATAAAATCCTTAAATATCGCTTTTTTGATGATGAACAAGGCAAAATGGGCTGGAATGTGAGCCAAGCTGGGGGCGGCATTTTATTGGTCTCTCAATTTACCCTCATGGCACAAACTCAAAAAGGGTTACGCCCTGATTTTGGTCCAGCGATGCCACCGAGCGCTGCAAAAGACCTCTATGAAAAATTGGTTGAATACGCTCAATCACAGTTTGAACATGTACAAACGGGTATATTTGCTGCTGATATGAAAGTACATTTGGTTAATGATGGACCTGTGACCTTCAATTTAGAAATTGAATAATCATTTAAGATTTCGCTTCTACTCTAGACATTACAGCCATAAAAAAAGCCCTCATCAGGGCTTTTTAGTCAATTATTCAAAACTCAATCGATTAACGACCTGTTTTTTCTTTCAAGAATGCACGTGCTAGCTTGAATTTTTCTTTTACTGGCTTTGGAATCTTCGGTGGGATCAATTTTGCAGCTTGATTAAACCAGACCAATAAGCTGAAGTCGCCTTCCATTTTGATCGTGCCATTTTGCATACCCGTCATAAAAGCAGTTGGATCACCTTTCATCAGCGTTTTTACGCCTTGCTCGCTATCCGCAAATTGCAAAATGAAATCCGCTTTTTCTACACTTCCAGACACTGTATCAATTTGACCATGATTCACGATAATTTGACGTGCAACATCTAAATCCGTTCCAATTTGAATACGGAATTGGCGGTCATGAATCAGTTCAATAAATTTAGGACTGGTACGAGCAAGTTGCTTCATACGCAGTGCCAGACCTAAAACGAGCAAATCAAGTGGATCAGTACTAGCATCAACAATCGGAAGTTTCACGACTGGAATTGAAGAAAGTTTCATGACATTTAAGCCTGTTGTTTTAATTTAAAATAGGTTGAGTTCATCCTAACATATCTTATTGTAAATACGATTAGGCTTTATTTAACAAAAATATCGACAAAAAAAAGGGATATCACACAGATATACCCTTAAATACTCAACCTTAGACGGATGATTTCATTGAATCAATGATGAACATGACTCCAATCGTTACTCATCTTCATAAACGGGTGTATGTTCAATATATTGACGATTTTGCAATGCTTTTTGAGCACGATTATCTTCACGCAATAAAAACGCAGTCAGACCAAGCATTGCTAGACTGATTGCAGTGAGGTAACTATATGCTACCGACATATCAAAGACATTTTGTACACCAAAGCGAATCGCTTCTAATACGCCCCAAAATGCCATACCCGCCAGCATAAAGCCTAACCAGTGACGGTAAGGGGAAAAGAAAACAGTCGCTAGTGCTACAGCAATTAGACTAAATCCAATTATCGTTGCAAACGTTGCAGTGACCATAAAAACCTCCGTCAGATTGATGTGTGTTAAAACCGCTCAATGGTGTTTCGCAACAAAGTTCAAAAGCTCTCCAATTATTCTCAATGATCTTATTCGAGCCTCTGCATTGCATTATGGTGAGTTTTTCCAATAAAAAAAGACCTGTTCTTTTTGTAAACGACACACCTTGTCGCAACATTCTTTTGTCATTACATTTTTGAAATTTGATATTTTTCTGTGAAGCTAAATAACATCGCTCTTGGCTTGTCATTACAAAAAAATACCTCGTAACTTTTTGTCAAAAACATTTTTTTTCGATCTTGATGATCTATTTTTTAACTATTCAAACCATGTCACAAAAGTACATATAAATGATTAATTTAGGCATAAAAAAAGCGACTGGAAAGTCGCTTAAATTGTCATCAAATTGTAAGCGTTAAGCGCGATTTAAATCTTTATCATGAACACCCAAGAGATACAGAACGCCATCTAAACCTACACTTGAAATCGCTTGATTTGCATTCTCACGCACGAGTGGTTTTGCACGGAACGCCACGCCCAAACCAGCAATAGACAACATCGGCAAATCGTTTGCACCATCACCAACGGCAATCGCTTGTTCAAGAGAAATACCCATTTCATCGGCTATTTGACCCAACAAGAAGGCTTTTCGAGCGCCATCGACAATGTGCCCTTTGACTTCACCTGTCACCAAGCCATCTTGTACATCAAGAACATTGGCATGGACTTCATCAATACCCAATTTTGCCTGTAAATATTCAGCAAAATATTGGAAGCCACCCGATAAAATAGCCGTACGATAGCCTAAAGATTTTAAAGTCGAAATCAGGCGTTCAGCACCTTCAGTCACCGTTAAACGCTCTGCAATTTTCGGCAGCACAGATGCATCCATGCCTTTCAGCAATGCAACGCGGGCACGAAAGCTTGCCTGAAAATCTAACTCGCCTTGCATCGCACGTTCGGTGATTTCAGCAACCTGTGCACCCACCCCTGCTTCAATCGCAAGCTCATCAATCACTTCTTGCTCAATCAGTGTGGAATCCATATCGAAGCACACCAGACGGCGATTACGACGATAAGCATTGTCTTCTTGAACCGCGACATCGACATTCAATTCACTTGAAAGTTTTAAACAGGCTGCACGCATTGCTGCGGCATCTAGCATTTGACCTTTTAAACCAAATTCCACACAAGCACGTTTTGGTGCTGTGTTTTCATTTTCAAGCGTAGGACGACCAGATAAACGTGTCACTGTTTCAATATTGAAGCCTTGACTCGATACGATATTGGTCACGGCTTGCAAATGTGATGCGGTCAGTTCAGGTGCCAATGCCGTCACGATATAGCGCGTACGACCACCCTCTTTCACCCATTGATCATAATCTGACGTAGCAATCGGTTTGAAACGCACAGTCAACCCAATTTCATGTGCTAAAATAAGGATGTCTTTCATGGCCAAAGCCGTTGCTGTTTGGTCTTCTGACGCGACAACAATACCAAGCGTCAGTTGGTTATGGATAACCGCTTGTCCTACATCTAAAATTTGCAAAGAATGTACGGACAACACCTGCATCAATCGAGTAAACTGATTCGGTTGGTCAGGACCTAAAAATGAAATAAGAATGATTTCTCGCATGAATTGACTCGGTTCTGAGCTGCAACTAATGTAAGAATCATAATCGAAATCGAATATAAATGCCTTGGAAGTTTACGTTGAATGCACCTAGACAAGGGCTATTTGCTAGCCTACTGATTATTAGCTTTGCTTTGCATACCTTTTTATTGGTCATTGCAACAACTCACCAATTAAACGAAAACCGTGCCAGCCAAGGTCAGTTGATCACCAGTCAGTTGGTTGCCGATAGCTTATCTGAGCTTGAGCCTGCGAATACTGTTTCCTTGGCTCTCTTGGCAAATCGTTATGCAACCAATCCAAGTGTGGCTTATATTCGAATTTTGAGCGCTAGCAATCAAGTCTTAGCAACCGCTGGACTATCAAAAACACGCCAAGGTGAAGTTTTTGTTCGTGATGCGCTACAAAATGAGAAAAAAGTCGGTAGTATCGAAATCACACTTGTTAAACCGAGCATTGGTGAGATTCTTCGTACGCAGTGGCTTGCGATTCTATTTTCATTATTTGTGCATGGATTATTGTGGTTAGCGTATCGTGCAATTGCACGCCCGACTCGCAGCGAATATCTGGCTCGTTTAAACAATGAAGCACGTCTCAAACATGAAATCCAATTACTCACCGAAGCATTAGAAATTGAAAAGAATAATGCCGTAACAGCGACAGCTCAAGCGGCTCAAGTTGTCGTTGCACCAACACCCATCAAAGCACCTAAACCTTTTGTTGTTGATGAAAATACATTGTCATTGAATATTCAATTTTATGACCCAAAGCAGTTGATCAACACCGTTAATCAGTCAGTGGCTTTGCCCTACTTTAATTTGTGCCAAATTTTCCTGAATAAAAGTATTGACCTGTGTAGTAAACACTACCAATTGAATAAGCAAGACTTTGTGATTGGTCGTGAATTTGACCGTCAGGGTGCGGTGATCAGTGTTTCAACGACTCAAAATAACGCTACTCAGTGTTTATTGATGATTGGTTCAGTATTCCAACTTCTTTCCGACGTTTTATATAAGCGCTACCGTGAAGACAAACGTTTCGTGCTACAAACGCGTTGTTCTGTCGCTTCTGGGGTTGAGGCAATGCAACTCGATGCCCTCCAAGCTTCTGAACGCTTGACCCATCATTTGATTGCCAAAGAAATGGCACTGTATCTCAACAATGAACAATTAAAGCATGTTGGAGAATGTTACCAATTGGTGCCTATGCCGAATCCAACCAGCGTGCTCACACGTCATGCATTTATGATTAATGGAATGAGTGAAAGTTGTGCTGAGCTTGCTCAACAAATCCGAACAGAAATATTGAAAGGTAAGTCTCAACCCTCTGCTGAATCCGAATTGAAAGACCAAGCTTCCTAAACTCAACAGTTATCATTTGTTGTGATTTAAAAACCAGATTTAGTGCTAACTTAATCTGGTTTTTTCATTTCCGCTCAAAATTTAACAGTTTTAGTGCAGTATTTGCTTATAGATTAAGCAATTCAGCGTATATTTCAAAATATTATGGCTTTTCAATACCCTATTAAGATGTGTATAACAGTGTAGGCAAAGGGAATGTGATTAGCATAGGCAAAACGAAGCAAAAAGCGTTAGACTATGCCTCAATGATTTTATTCAAAATGTCAGAATGACATAACAAAAAGGTGAAGGTTGATGTCACTCAACACTGTGGAAGAACTCGTAGCAGATATCCGTGCAGGAAAAATGGTTATCTTGATGGATGACGAAGATCGTGAAAATGAAGGTGATTTAGTCATTGCTGCCACGCATGTTCGTCCAGAAGACATCAACTTCATGATCACGCATGCGCGTGGCTTAGTTTGCCTAACATTAAGCAAAGAACGTTGCCAACAGTTGAATCTACCACTGATGGTCGATGCCAACGGCGCTCAACATGGGACAAATTTCACCCTTTCGATTGAAGCAACTAATGGTATCACCACGGGTATTTCACCGGCTGAACGTGCGCATACCATTCAGACAGCAGTAGCTGCTCATGCAAAACCTGCAGATATTGTTCAACCCGGTCATATTTTTCCATTAATGGCACAACCCGGCGGTGTATTACACCGTGCAGGTCATACCGAAGCAGGCTGTGATTTATCTCGTCTTGCAGGACTTGAACCCGCTTCTGTGATTTGTGAAATCATCAATGAAGATGGAACCATGGCGCGTCGTCCAGATCTTGAAGTCTTTGCAGAAAAGCATGGTTTGAAAATTGGGACCATTGCGGATTTGATTCACTACCGCATGACCAATGAGCAAACGGTTGAACGTATTGATCAGCAAACACTTGATACTGAATACGGCACATTTGAGTTGTTCCGTTACCGTGAATTGGGGAATCCAGATATTCATTTGGCATTGGTGAAAGGTGAACCTAAAGCAGGTATAACCACCGTTCGCGTACATGGTTTTAATCCAACACGGGATTTGCTTAAACTGAATAAACAAGATGGCGAAGCCGCTTGGAATTTAGATAAAGCACTAAAAACTATCGCCAATAGCGAACGCGGTGTATTGGTGTGGATTGGTCAGCGCCACTTGTCGGATTTGGGTCCTGCACTTGAAGCGCTAACTACACCTAAACCAAATAAATCAAACGCAGCATTGTCACAGCAATATCAAACGATTGGTGTTGGTGCACAAATTTTGCGTGATTTAGGCGTAGAGAAAATGAAACTTCTCAGCTCACCATTACGCTTCAACGCATTATCAGGGTTTAACTTAGAAGTGGTTGAATATGTCACCGCTGAACAAAGTTCTGTTTAATTATTCTTATTACATATCGAGGTTGCTATGGCGATTCGCCGTATTGAAGGTTTGTTACATCTCGCAAGCGAAGACCGTTACGCGATTTTAGTTGGACGTTTTAACAGCTTTGTTGTTGAACATTTATTAGAAGGTGCAATTGATACGTTGCATCGTCATGGTGTTAGCGACGATAATATCACTGTTGTTCACGCACCAGGCGCATGGGAACTTCCAGTTGTGGCTAAAAAATTAGCAGCTTCTGGTAAATTCGATGCTGTCATTGCTCTCGGCGCAGTGATTCGTGGTAGCACACCACATTTTGACTTCGTTGCAGGCGAATGTGCCAAAGGTTTAGGTGTCGTTGGTTTAGACACTGGCTTACCTGTGATCAACGGTGTATTGACTACGGACAGTATTGAACAGGCGATTGAACGCTCTGGTACAAAAGCAGGCAATAAAGGTGGCGAAGCTGCCCTTACTGCAATTGAAATGGTTAACTTGCTAAAGGCGATCTAAAGCATGTCGCAGACACTCCAAGCTACTTATGCAGCGAAACGCAAAGCACGTCGTTTTGCTGTACAAGGGATTTATGAATGGCAAATGAGCCACAACCCGATGCACGAAATCGAGGCACGTACACGTGCTGAAAATGCCATGCATAAAGTGGATCTAAGCTATTATCATGAATTGCTCACGCAAGTGATTACAAATCATGAAGCATTGGATGCGTTATTGGTTCCAGTCCTTGATCGCGAGATCAATGCATTGGACGGTGTTGAACTAGCAACTTTGCGTTTAGGCGCATACGAATTGAAAGAACATCTTGAAATTCCGTATCGAGTTGTCTTAGATGAAGCGATTGAACTCGCTAAACACTTTGGCGGAGCAGACAGTCACAAATACATCAATGGTGTATTAGACCGTTTATCGCAAAGCCTGCGTGAAGCAGAAAAGCAACAAGCTAAATAAGTTGTTGTTGAAATGGCTGAGTTTTCTATCATTGATACTTATTTCAATCGACCCGATCCACAGGGTGTCGATGTAGGTGTCGGTGATGACTCAGCCCTGCTCACCCCTCCTGCTGGCCAGCAATTGGTCATTTGTACAGATACACTTGTCGCGGGTCGACATTTTCCACTTGACACTTCTCCGCATGCCATTGGTTGGAAATGTGTTGCAGTTAATCTGTCAGACATTGCTGCAATGGGAGCAAAACCACACAGTATTTTACTCGCACTGAGCTTACCCCAAATTGATCATGCTTGGCTCAAAGCATTTAGCCAAGGCTTATATGATTGTTGCGATCAATTTGGAGTACGCTTAATCGGCGGTGACACCACACAAAGCCCACATTTAACGTTATCGGTTACGGCACTGGGTTGGGTCGACCAAAATCAAGGTATTCTTCGTTCAGGCGCACAGGTCGGTGACTTGATTTGTGTCAGTGGTACAGTTGGTGATGCCGCGTTTGCTTTAGAGCATCTTGGCCACGCATTACAACAGCGTTTGGATTATCCAACGCCTCGCTGCGAATTAGGTACACAACTTAAAAACTTTGCGCATAGCATGATTGATGTGTCTGATGGTTTAGCACAAGACCTTGGGCATATTTTGAAAGCATCCCAAGTTGGTGCTAGATTACATCTCGATCAACTGCCAATTCATGAAGCACTTCACCATTTGCCAGATGAACAACAATACCAATATGCACTTGCAGGTGGTGATGACTATGAATTGTGTTTTACAATAAGCCCTCAAAACTACGAAGCTTTCTTGCAAAACAAGCCTCAAACGCCAACGACAATCATTGGTAAAATTATAGACAATCACGCTTTGATTTTTGATAAAGATGGCAAAGATCATCAGGTTCAATTTAATGGATATCAACACTTTGCATAAACCGCCTATTCAATTTAAAAAAATGAATTGGACTGAACGCTTGATCGTCTTTACTGGCGTGGGTTTCGGTTCAGGGTTACTCCCAAAAGCGCCAGGCACTTTTGGATCAGCTTTTGCACTACTTTTTATCCCCATTTGGATGATGATCGGTTTCAACTACAGCATGATTGCTATGGTGATCATGTCAATGATGGGTATTTATCTCTGTGGTCGTACAGCCGACATTATGGGTGTACACGATGATGGTCGAATAGTATGGGATGAATTTGCAGGGCAATCTATTACTTTTCTTCCCCTGATTTATTTAGGACAAATGAGTTGGGTCTGGGTTCTTGTTGGTTTTGGTTTATTCCGTTTGTTTGATGTTTGGAAACCTTGGCCGATTCGTGTCATTGATCGTCGCGTAGAGGGCGGCTTTGGCATCATGTTAGATGATATTATTGCTGGTCTATGGGCAGCAATCTGCATCATCATTTATTTATATATTGATATGGCTTAAGCCAAATTGTAAGGGTACTTTATGTCGACCACTGTTGTTATTCTTGCTGCAGGTAAAGGCACGCGTATGCGTTCGCAACTACCAAAAGTACTTCAACCTTTAGCAGGTCGTCCATTATTAGGACATGTCATTGAAACAGCAAAAAAAATAAAAGCTAAAAATATTATTACCATTTTTGGTCATGGCGGTGATCGCGTTCAAAGTGCCTTTGCGCAAGAAAATATCCAATGGGTTGAACAAACAGAGCAACTGGGTACAGGTCATGCGGTTAAAGTAACTCTTCCAGTTTTACCCAAAGAGGGTATTTCTCTCATTTTGTCGGGCGATGTCCCTTGCGTGCAAGAAAGCACCTTACAACGTCTGGTTGATGTCTCGACTGAAACAGGCATTGGAATTGTGACTTTAACCCTTAGCGACTCTACAGGTTATGGTCGTATTGTGCGTTCGAATAATAAAATCCAAGCCATTGTTGAACATAAAGATGCTTCTGATGAACAACGTCAGATCAAGGAAATCAATACTGGGATTTACTGTGTTAGTAATGCGAAATTGCATGAATGGTTGCCAAAACTGTCTAATGACAATGCCCAAGGCGAATACTATTTAACAGACATTGTGGCAATGGCGTTGGCTGACGGCATGGAAATCGCATCAATTCAACCTGAGCTGGCTTTTGAAGTTGAGGGTGTGAATGATCGAATTCAATTGGCTGCTTTAGAACGTGAATTCCAAAATTATCAAGCGAAACAACTCATGCAACAAGGCGTGCATTTAATTGATCCAGCTCGCTTTGATTTACGTGGTCATTTGACGGTTGGTCAAGATGTTCGTATTGATATCAACGTGATTATTGAAGGTCAATGCAGCTTTGGCGATAACGTTGAAATCGGTGCAGGTTGCGTGATTAAAAATACTCATATCGCTGCTGGAACTAAAGTTCAGCCTTATAGCGTCTTTGAAGATGCAATCATTGGTGAGGATGTTCAAATCGGTCCATTTGCACGTCTACGACCAGGGGCAAAGCTGGCCAATGACGTCCATATTGGCAACTTTGTCGAAGTCAAAAACACCACTATAGGCCTAGGCTCTAAAGCCAATCACTTTAGTTATTTAGGTGATGCTGAGATCGGTACAGATTCTAATATCGGTGCCGGTACCATTACTTGTAATTATGATGGTGCAAATAAACACAAAACCATTATCGGTGATCATGCTTTTATCGGCACCAATAACTCATTGGTTGCTCCAGTTAAGATTGGTCATGGTGCAACCACAGGTGCTGGTTCCGTGATTACACATGATGTGGCAGACCATAGTCTTGCTTTTGAACGTGCCAAACAAATTGTTAAAGAAAACTATCAACGTCCCCAAAAGACTAAGAAATAAGAGGAATTAAATATGTGCGGAATTGTCGGTGGCGTTGCTGAACGTAGTATTACCAATATTTTAATCGAAGGTTTAAAGCGCCTTGAATACCGTGGTTATGACTCTGCGGGTCTAGCATTGGTCAATCAAGGTCAAGTGTTACGTCAACGCCGTGTTGGTAAAGTCGTTAACCTTGAAAATGCAGTCAACGAAGCTGAAATCGTCGGTTCATTAGGCATTGCTCATACGCGTTGGGCAACTCATGGTAAACCCACTGAAGATAATGCACATCCGCATATTTCAGGTCATGTTGCGGTTGTTCATAACGGCATCATTGAAAACTACCAAGAGCTGAAAGATGATCTTGAAGCCTTAGGTTATGTATTTAGCTCTCAAACGGACACCGAAGTGGTTGCACATTTGGTGCATGATGCGCTGAAATCATCGCCAAACTTACTCAAAGCGGTTGAGCAAGTCGTTCCTCAGCTCAAAGGTGCTTTCGCACTAGGGATTGTACATACCGATTATCCTGATGAATTAATCACAGTTCGTGAAGGTTCACCTTTAGTGATTGGTGTGGGTATCGGCGAGAACTTTATTAGCTCAGACCAATTGGCTTTACTCCCAATTACCAATCGTTTTATTTACCTTGAAGAAGGTGATATAGCACGTTTGACTCGTGATTCGATTGAAGTCTTTGTCAATGGTCAGCCCGTTGAGCGTGCTGTTAAGGAGCTTGATGCAACCGTCAGCAATGCATCAAAGGGTGAATATAAGCACTACATGCTTAAAGAAATTTATGAGCAACCTGAAGCGATTCAACAAACCATTTCTCAAGCATTGAATGGTAATGTTTTGCGCGATGAGTTCTTGATAAATGCTGATGTTGATTTTAGTCAAATTCAAAATGTGCAAATTATCGCCTGTGGTACCAGTTATCACTCAGGTATGATTGCAAAATATTGGTTTGAGCAGCTGATTAATTTACCTTGCCAAGTTGAAATCGCAAGTGAATTCCGCTATCGCACCCCTGTGATTGTGAACAATACGCTTTACGTGTGTATTTCTCAATCAGGTGAAACAGCGGATACTTTAGCTGCGCTTCGTGATACGCAACGACGCGCTACAGAAAAGAATATTCATATTGCGACCATGACGATTTGTAACGTTGCAACATCATCGATGGTCCGTGAAACCAACCATAGCTTGTTGACGCTTGCAGGCCCTGAAATTGGTGTTGCTTCAACGAAGGCTTTTACAACACAACTTGCAGCTTTGATGTTACTGGTACTCAAAGTCGGTCAAGTGAAGCAGACAATTGCTGCCGACCAAGTTTCTGAGATTATTTCTGGTCTATGGCATTTACCTAAAGTGATTTTAGATACTTTACAGAAAGATAAAGAGATTTTGCGCTTATCTGAATTGTTTGTAGAGAAAAATCACTGTCTATTCTTAGGTCGTGGTACTGAGTTCCCAATCGCTTTAGAAGGTGCATTGAAACTCAAAGAAATTTCTTATATTCATGCGGAAGGTTATGCGGCGGGTGAATTAAAGCATGGTCCTTTGGCATTGGTTGACAATGACATGCCTGTGGTGATTCTTGCGCCTAAAGATGACATGCTGGATAAGCTCAAGTCGAATATGGAAGAAGTTCAAGCCCGTGGTGGTGAACTGTTTGTATTTGCTGATGAACATAGCGGAATCAAAGAAAAAGACCGTCAGCATGTAGTACTTGTTCCTTCAATCAGCCCTCTGCTTGCGCCAATCGTTTACAGTATTCCTGTGCAATTGCTGTCTTACCATGTTGCGGTACTGCGTGGTACAGATGTCGATCAACCCCGAAATCTCGCAAAATCAGTGACGGTCGAATAATTTTTTCCATAAAAAAGAGAGCTTTGTATGAGAGTAATAAAGTTTCATACTAAGCAATAAAGTCTCATACTGAGTAATAAAGTGTAATACTCAATTGCTCAAAAAATCCACACAAGCTATGCTCTAAACAGCATGATGTGTGGATTTTTTTTATTTCGTTATTACGCTATACGTGAAAGGGTATTACAATTTCTATAATTTAATCTCTGTTTCACTTCATTTAAAAGTTTAAGAAAATAAAGAATATTTTTAAATAATAACAAATTTATTAGCTACATCTTAATTAGAGAAAATAATGAACGGTTCAGATTTTGAAAAAATTGTAGATGATGCAGAATATATCAATTATGACTATGGAGATCATGGGGAAACTGTACTCTCGGTACATTTTCAATCATGTTTTTATCTTTGGGGCGGTCATACTCCAGAAGCTCGCCAAGCAATCTTAAATTGTTATACAAAATATATTGAGCTCTGGGGACATCACATCACATGGGGGTTTGATCCATTAACTGGTTGGAAGCAAAAAAAACTAACTAACCTTCCTACACTTCAAGATGTAATAACTAAACGTGCGGATCCAGATGACATTATTGAATGGTATGTCGCAGATGGTGGCTTTGAAGATGACGAAATTGAATATGCAAATAGATACGTATTTTCATTGTTGACTAATCGAGCTTGGCAAATTCAACACGGAAATATTTTGTATTTCAGGTTACCTAGGGATCTTTTTTTCAATCAAACCACACAAGAGGAAATTTTAAGATTCAATCAATACTGCATACAACAGCTTAGACCGTGGTATATGGTGAGTGGGATGCAAGCGGCCACTTCTTTTAATGGTATACAATCTAAAATTGATATCGTTGACCAAGCTAGAAGTTTCAAAGGTATTTATATCGAAAAATTCTGGGATAGCGTCAGAATGCCATATGGCATTCGTAGTTTTGATTGGCTCACCTTCGTGAGTAATGATCTTTCAGAAAAAATTGGGGGTGTACTAAAGCTTCAAGACACCCTAACAAAAGCAAAACTTCGATTTCAAACTGTTGCTAATGGTGTACTTATTCAAGCATCTGATTACCCTGAACTCATACCTAATGGCACACCAGATCCAGAAGGCTACTTAAAACTAAATCATATTCTTAGACCATTACGAGATGGTAATTATGGTTCAATGGGTGACGCAACCTATCTGGGCGATAATGATCGAAGCCAAAGTTTTGATATTCCATTGACTGATTTATGGATGCGTCGCTTTGACCATGAACGAGTATGGAATGATTTAGAGTCAACAGCTAAATCTAGAAAACCTAAATCCATAGTAAAGCTATCCACGAATCACATATGTGAGATTTCTGGTCGTTATCGATATGAAGATGATTACGATTATGTCCGAAATGAGCCTATACCTTTTGAAGAGCCAGACAGTAGAGAAAACGATCACCGAAGTTACATTATTTTGAATAAAGGTGATATTGCACCATATTATTTAAAATTAGGTCAGCATGGCCAGCTTTTAGAAACAATGGAAATCGAATGGACTCTCTTTGAAGAATTTAACTATTGATCTCATATTTGGGTATGAAACTTTATTACTCGATAAAGAGTAAAAATAGAAGAAAAGATAGAGCTGAGTATGAAATTTTATTTTTTCTTCCATTCATTGCAAAGTCGAAATATCAATAAGATAGATTGAGATTAGTATGAAACTTTATTACTTGCCTACAAGCTTTAGCTCTCTTTTTTATTCTCTACTTGTTGATCATTTTTCTCAGCTTGTCTCGCCCAATAGGTCGCCAAAGTTGCACCTGAGATATTGTGCCACAAACTAAAGATTGCACTGGGTACAGCGGTGATCGGCGATGCCGCAAAATGTACTGCAGATAATGCCACTCCTAGCCCCGAATTTTGCATCCCCACTTCAATTGAAATGGCTTTTGCATCAGTTTGCGGTAAAGCACATAATTTTGCAGCCCAATAACCGAGAAGCAGACCAAATCCATTATGCAACATCACTACCCCTAAAATGAGTAGACCTGAATCTAAAATCTGACTTTTACTTCCCGCAATAATCGCCGCTACGATCAATACAATCGCCACCACAGAGATTAAAGGCATCACTGTAAGATAATGATCGACCTTTTGTTTAAATAAAGCACGAACCATTAAGCCCAAAATAATAGGAAATAACACCACTTTTAAAATTGAGCTCAACATTGACCATGCATCAATTTCAATCCACTGACTGGCTAAAAGATAAAAAATAGCAGGCGTCAAAAGAGGCGCTAATAAGGTTGAAACTGAAGTACATGCAACAGATAAAGCAACATTACCTTTGGCCATATAGGTAATCACATTCGAAGCTGTTCCGCCCGGGCAACACCCGACCAAAATCACGCCAATCGCAATTTCAGTCGGCAGTTGAAATATTTTACATAAAGCAAAAGCAGTCAACGGCATCAAGACATACTGCGCGACGACACCAATCAAAACAGCTTTTGGACTGTGTAATACGCCCTTAAAATCACCTAACGTCATGGTCATGCCCATACCAAACATGATGATGCCTAACAGCCATGTGATATAGCTTTTGAGCCATATAAACGCTTCAGGCATCATCATTGCGAGGACTGAGAACAAGATGACCCATAACGCAAAAGTTTTTTGGATAAACTGGGTCACGCTTAAAAAATTCGACATATCAATAACCCAATCGTTGGTTCTTTACACATTGTCTTAATAACCATAGAAATAACCATAGAAATAACCATAGAAATATAATCCATCTGAACCGATCACCATTTCAATACATTGGATCATGATCAGTATGGTTTTTCTGTATTTTTATTTTCTGAACTAATGCTTTCTGAGCATCGTATTTTTCGACACTATTGAGTTTGCAATAAACTGATCTCTTTGGCATAGATTCGTTTTACACCATGTGCCAGCATTTCTTGCCATGCATGTTGTAATGAGCCGTTGAGATCAATGCCTTTCGTCGCATCTGAAATCACTAAACTATTGAATCCCAGTTTAGCGGCATCAATTGCTGTCCATGCCACACAAAAGTCTGTCGCAATTCCCACAACAAATACCGTTTCAATCCCACGCTCTTTTAAATAACCTGCCAATCCTGTTGATGTTTTCTGATCAGCTTCCATAAATGCAGAATAACTATCAATGTCTGCATGAAACCCTTTTCTAATAATTAATTGTGCGGTGGGTAAGTCGAGTTTCGGATGTAGTTCAGCATCTTGAGTGCCTTGTACACAGTGCTTCGGCCACAAAACCTGAGAGCCGTAAGGTAGTTCAATCGTATCAAAAGCTTGATGATCGGGATGATTCTCGGCAAAGGAAATATGATGATCCGGATGCCAATCTTGCGTAATCACAATATTCTTAAAATACTGCCCTAAATCATTAATGGTCGGGATAATTTGATCAGCCTCTGCTACCGCCAAATGACCGCCTGGTGTAAAGCCATTTTGAACATCCACCACAATTAATGCACTACGATCTAATTGGAACATCATCCTTTCTCCAAATTGTTATTTTAGATAAAAATTCTAAATAAAAGCTTTGAATAAAACCTTAGCGAATATTACATAGGAATGCCTGAACTACAATGTTCAAAGTGCGGTTGTGAAAATGTTAATTGAGTAAAGGATATAAAATCTCATCACAGAGCCTTAGAGAACATAAAAAAGAACTATTAAACATTTCGCTATAAATCCTTCTCAATAAAAAAGCCCGCTCAATGGCAGGCTTTAATTCAATCTATTTTAGATTGTTTTAAAATTTCATTAGTTTTGGATACGGCGTACCAACAACAACATGAATATCGCTGAGATAATAATACATGGGATTGCAGCTGAAATAACACCTGTCGCACCAAAGCCTGCTGTCAACAATGAACCAGCAATTGCAGGCCCAAGCATCGCACCAATACGACCTACAGCTGACGCAACACCAATACCTGTGCCACGAACTTCAGTTGGATAAACAATACCACCGAACGCGTACAATACACCTTGGCAACCGATAACGAATGCACCAACCAATGCAGATGCCATATACATTTGGGTTAATGAACCTGCAGCATTTAAAGCCAATAGACCTGCAAGAATACCGCCGTACATTAAGATGATCACGTATGCTTTTTTCCAACGGTCAGTCAACATACCCAAAATAATCGTACCAATCGTCGCGCTTACCATGAAATAGAACTGCGCAGTTGCACCCTCTTTACGGCTGAAGCCTAATTCGGTGAACAATGATGGCAACCAACTTAACATGATGTAAACCACCATCAATGTAAAGAAGTAGCTGACCCAAATGAAAAGCGTACGGAATAAATTTGTTGAGTTAAACAAATCTTTAAATGAACCCTGAGGCGTTGCTGCGATTTCAGCTGGAGTTTTATTTTGTGATTTCAAGAATTCTTTAGATTCAGGTAAGAACATCATCATGACTGGAATCACAATAATTGGAAGTAAACCACCTAAGTAGAAAATATTTTTCCAATTCGAACCGAAATCAGTACTCGCCACTAAAGATAAAATTGCAGCACCGACTGGCATACCGCAGTACATCAAACCGACTGCACGACCGCGATTTTGAACAGAAACAGCTTCCGAAGCTAAGGTAATCAAGATCGGCATTGCCGCACCTAGACCTGCACCAGCGAGGAAGCGCACCGCCAATAAGGTATTAAAACTATTTACCCATACTGTACACAGTGTAAAGATCGCAAACACAGCAGTTGACCAAATCAAAACTGTTTTACGACCAATACGATCGGCAATCCGACCACCTAATAATGCCCCAGGTAATAAACCTAAAATACCCGCACTAAAAAACACACCCAATTGTGAACTATTTAATCCAAAATGTTCACGGATACCAGCCGCTGCAATCCCCGCAGCCTGAATATCTAAACCTTCAATTACTGCAATGAGAAAACAGATTCCTACTGTCACAATTGCATGCTTATTCTCCGATCCTTGCATTGAATTTTCCTCATAAAAACCAGCAATAAATTACGAGGTCGATTATGTCTTGTTCAATACACAAATTAGAGCTATCAAATGGTGGTAGAACAAAGCCCATCTTGAGCGATGTTGGATAAATATTCTAATTTCTATTTTTATCAAAAAGTCTTTAAAACGATTAATGAAATATGTTTTTAGAATGAATAAAGACTATTCAATGTTGCACAGCTTACAATTCAACATATTTTTTAACCTTTTGGTAAAATAATTAAGACTTATAAATAATTAAGCCGATCTATGGATTTTGATTCGATTGTGTTTAAAAACATAGCTTAAATACTCAAAAAATATCACTCAATCCTTATAAACTATTAATTCCGAGTATTTTATTTGGATTTAATCTAGTTAGAAATTCTAACGTTGAGAAGCTCTAACATGAATAAAAATGCATAGCGCATCCCGTTTGGTCAATACATAAATAAGCTAAGATACAGCTCTAAAAAAAAGTTACTTGTTTTAACTAAACTTTTTCTGTGCTTAATCGAAATCGTATTGTTCTTATTCGTGTGTTAGTTCATAATTTGCATAAGCATTATCCAGTATGCATAGCCTATTGGATCGTGTTATAAATCAAAATACAAACCCATCCAACCTCTCGCTTCTCAACCCTCTCTGGATGGAAAAAATAGGATATTGTTTCAAAATGACTACTCAGCAAGCTCAGATTATTCAAGGCTCAATTGTCGCAATCGTCACTCCCATGTTTGAAGATGGAACTGTAGATTGGAAGGGTCTCGAGAAGCTTGTCGAATGGCATATTGAACAAGGTACTAATAGTATCGTTGCCGTGGGTACAACAGGCGAAGCATCGACGCTTAGCATGGTAGAACATACGCAAGTGATCAAAGAGATCATTCGTGTGGCCAACAAACGTATTCCTATTATTGCGGGTACAGGTGCAAACTCAACGCGCGAAGCGATTGAACTCACCAAAGAAGCGAAAGAACTAGGTGCTGATGCAGCATTGTTAGTAACGCCTTATTACAACAAACCGACACAAGAAGGTTTATATCAGCACTATAAAGCCATTGCTGAAGCTGTAGACTTACCACAAATTTTGTATAACGTCCCTGGTCGTACAGGTGTGGACATGGACAATGAAACGGTGATTCGTTTAGCAGATATCCCACAAATTGTCGGCATTAAAGATGCAACAGGTGATGTACCTCGTGGTGCGGCATTAATTGAAGGCTTGAAAGGCAAGGATATGGTGGTCTATTCAGGTGATGATGCAACTGCATATCAACTGATTGCAAAAGGTGCAAAAGGCAATATTTCTGTGACTGCCAACGTCGCACCAAAACAAATGAGCGAAGTTTGTGTTGCTGCACTTTCAGGTGATCAAGCTCAAGCCGAAAGCATGAACAATCAAGTCGCAAATTTACACAATATTTTATTTTGTGAATCAAACCCAATTCCTGTGAAATGGGCTTTATATGAAATGGGCTTAATTGGAACAGGTATTCGCCTGCCATTAACGCCTCTTGCAGAACAATACAGAGCTCCTCTGCGTGAAGATTTAAAAGCAGCGAGCATCATTTAAAAAAGAGTTTTAAAATATGCAATTACGTTATGGTTTAATCATTACCCTTTCAGCTTTAAGTTTTGCGGGTTGTAGTACGATCAGTTTCGATAATGGTTCTTTAGATTATAAGAACGTGCCTGCTCCAGAACCGCTTAAATACCCTGAAGGCTCAATGGTTAGACCAGCAACGCCGTTGTATCCTTTCCCAGTCGTTGACCCGCTTGCGATTGAGCATGCGCCAGCATTGGAAAATAAACGTGGCAACCGCTTTGAGCTTCCTCGTGCAACTGTGGCTCAAGAGACCGTAACTTCAGAAAAAACAGCCAATAATACAGTAACGCGTCCTCAACTTTTAACAGACGGTAATGGTAATCCACTGATTAAAATTGAAGGAAATTCTGATATAATTTGGCAGTACACACTCGCAACACTGAGTAGCTTGAACTTCAACGTTACTTCAACAGCTAAGAATGCTCAACAAGTGACATTGAAAGTGGATGGTGAAAGCTATGTATTGAAGTTGAATGCCGTCGGTTCAACCAATACGCTTGCTGTGTTCAATCCCAATAATACTTTTGCAGACAAAGAAAAAGCTGCAGAATTATTAACCCAGATTTCTCAAAACTGGCCAGCCTAGTCGTTCTAGGCATATTCTCTCTGATAAAGGTTCCACCATGTTAAAACAAACCTTGCTCTATACTGGTAAAGCTAAATCCGTTTATGAAACCGATAGTGCAGACCACCTGATTTTAGTCTTTCGCGATGATGCTTCGGCATTCAATGGCGAGAAAATTGAACAGCTAGATCGCAAAGGTAAGGTGAACAACCGTTTTAACGCCTTCATCATGGAAAAACTTGCTGCTGCAGGTATTGAAACTCACTTTGAAAAACTTCTTACACCAAATGAAGTTTTAGTGAAAAAACTCAGCATGATTCCAGTTGAATGTGTCATTCGTAACTATGCTGCAGGCTCTTTATGCCGTCGTTTAGGTGTTGAAGAAGGCCTAGAACTGACTCCACCGACATTCGAATTATTCTTCAAAGATGACGGTCTTGGCGATCCAATGGTAAACGAATCTCAAGCAATTGCTTTAGGTTGGGCTACTGCTGATCAACTTGAACGTATGAAAGAACTGACTTACCAAGTGAATGTTGTACTTAAAGAATTATTCGCGCAAGGCGGTATGCTTTTAGTCGACTTTAAACTTGAGTTTGGTGTATTCCATGACCGTATCGTATTGGGTGATGAATTCTCTCCAGATGGTTGCCGTCTATGGGACAAAGAGACCAAGAAAAAATTAGACAAAGACCGTTTCCGTCAAGGTTTGGGCGGCGTTGTTGAAGCTTATGAAGAAGTCGCATCACGTATTGGCGTTGATCTTTCTGATATCTAAGCTCAATGAAGTCAAAAAAAACCGAGTCAATTGACTCGGTTTTTTTTGTCTCTCAAATTTCTCTCATTGTTATTATAATTGTCATCTTTTGATTTTTAATCGCTGTAATTGTATTTTTTATCACTTTTGTCGATTCTTTTATATTTCACTCTTTCTTATTATAAATTTCAATATTGCCAATGCTCTCTCCAACGTTGGCAACACCTTTAAGATAAGCAATGTATATGAAATTTAGATGACAATTCTGGCGTATTTTCTCACTCTAAATACTTTTTTTGAAAGATGATTCGAAATAAAAAATTTAAATAGGCTAAATTATCTATAGGCATCAAAGCATTAAATTGACTCAAACTTAGAATCGAAAATATAAATCAATATTATCAGAATGATCGTTTTTACATACTCATAGAAACTAAATATGATGACTTCCATACCAGGCAACTGCAGGAGTTGGTGGCTCATTGAGAGAGACTGTAGTTGCCGACCAGATTATAGAAATGTGTTTTCACCCCATTCAACCCTTTTGAATGGGGCTTTTTTTTGCCAAATTTAATTGATCCGACTCTAACTTTCTTACTGTTGTTGCTGTTCTTGTTGCCAACGTCGTTGCTGTAGACGCTCCCCTTCAACCTCACGCTTATTACGTGCTGATTCATAGAGTTTCGTGCCTTTCAGCTCTGGCGGTAAATATTCCTGAGCAACAAAATGCTCTGGGTAGTTATGAGGATAAAGATAATCCACGCCATAGCCCTGCTCTTTCATTATTTTTGTAGGTGCATTTCTTAAATGTAGAGGTACAGGCAAATTAGATGTCTTCTCTGCTAACTCTAAAGCTTTGTTAATGGCTAAATACGTGCTATTACTTTTTGCGCTTGTCGCTAAATAAACAGCACATTGTCCTAATATAATTCTGCATTCAGGCATCCCTACCGCTTGTACCGAACGGAAGCACTCTCCTGCGAGGAGTAAAGCATTGGGATTTGAATTGCCGATATCTTCTGAGGCCGCAATGAGCATACGACGTGCAATGAATACAGGATCTTCTCCGCCTTTGAGCATGCGGGCCATCCAATACAGCGCTGCATCGGGATCACTGCCACGAATAGATTTAATAAATGCTGACACCAAATCGTAATGCTGTTCACCCGATTTATCATAACGCGCAATATTTTGCTGAGCGACTTTCACCACCATCGCATTGGTGATGATATTTTCGATTTCAGGTTCTAAAGTAGATGCAATCAAATCGAGTAAGTTCAGTGCTTTACGTGCATCTCCTGCCGCAAACTGAATTAAAGCCTCGTATTCTTCAATTTGGATATAGCGATCTTGCAAAAATTTATCTTGCTGTAGAGCACGGTGGATCAAATGAGTGATGTCTTCTTCGGTTAACGCACGCAGCGTATATACCTGACAACGTGACAACAGCGCATTATTCACTTCAAATGAAGGATTTTCTGTGGTTGCACCAATGAGGGTGATTTTGCCCTTTTCTACCGCACTGAGTAATGCATCTTGTTGTGACTTATTAAAGCGATGAATCTCATCAATAAAAACGACAGGTACGATCAAATCACCACTTTCAGCAATAATTTCACGAAGCTCTTTAACGCCTGTATTCAATGCTGATAGGCTAATAAAAGGTCGATCTACCGCCTGTGCTAACAGTAAGGCGATCGTGGTTTTACCAACTCCAGGAGGCCCCCAAAAAATGACCGAAGGCAAATGTCCCTGATCAATCATTTGGCGTAAGGGTGCTTGTTCTCCTAAAAGATGATCCTGCCCAATAATCTCAGACAAATCACGTGGACGAATGCGTTCAGGAAGTGGAATTTGAGTGTCGGACATATTCTTATTGAATCTAAAAGTGCTCGAACCTAGTCTACTATGGAATACTCAATTTCCATATTTGTTCCTGAGAGAGGATCAGAATTATTTTGAGTAACTTAGATTTTTGTGACTTAGATTTTATCGACTCGGATTTTAGTGGCTTAGTTTTAGTCACTTAGAAAAATCGAATTGCTCTTCAAGGCTACCTACGTTTAAAACATACTCATTACCGATAAGCTTAGCGAACCCAGCGCACGATATATTCATCAATATCATCTGCATGAATATCTGATTCAGAGATACAACGACCTGCTGCAGATTTTTTTGCTCGAATTACGCTTTCACGTGTTCCTGTATTGAGATAGTGCCAAGATGGCAACTTTTTACCTTCATTCAGGCGTCGATAACCACATGTTGAAGGTAACCAACCGATCTCTTGTAAGCTTTCATGAGTCAACTGAATACAGTCAGGTACATGGGTTTTACGATTGGGATAATCAGAGCATTGTGCTGTTTTACAATCCAATAGTTTGCATGACACTTTGGTGTAGCACACTTCATGTGTGTCTTCATCTTCCAACTTAATGAGACAACATAAGCCACAACCATCACACACTGCTTCCCACTCATTTTGAGTCATCTCAGCAAGAGAATAGTGTTTCCAAAATTCAGGGCGTAATTGCAGGCTCATAGTCAATATTTTAGTCAGCGGAAAATGGGATGCCATCATAGCATTATTAGAATTGTTAGCACTGCGATTGAATATGTTACAGAATATTAACCTAATCTTCAAAAATACTAACCCACGCATACGTTTTGAATACAATTTAATCAGATTTATTTCCTATACTGATGAAACACTTATAAAAACACATGGAGAATCATAATGTTTCGTTGGGCTATTATCTTTGCAGTAATCGCGCTGATCGCAAGTTTACTCGGATTTGGTGGGGTTGCAGGCTTATCTAAAGACTTCGCTATTATCCTTTTAGTCATTGCTGTTATTTTGGCCATTATTGGATTTATCTCGCGCGGCAAAGTCTAAAGTTTCGTTGTCATAAAGTTACTCAAAAGAAGGATTCGTCCTTCTTTTTTGCATTCTAACATCATTATTTTCTATTCATAATTTCTCACATTTCAACTGAGTTTATCTCCTAATTTTCATTACCATTCAATTATTTTGTGCTTTAATCTTGGATCGTTACCATTGATCAAAAGGACTTCCAAGATGACAAATGCAATTCAAACACGTGAAATTCAATATACGGCAACCGATGGTTCAACACTGATTGGCTACTATGCTGCACCTGAACATTCACAAGCAATTGCAGGGGTTATCGTTGCACCAGAGTGGTGGGGAAGAAATGAATACACCGAACAACGCGCTCGTGAATTGGCTGAACATGGCTATGCTGCACTTGCTATCGATATGTACGGGGACAAAAAAGTCACCACAGATGCAAAGCAAGCCTATGAATGGATGATGCAGACCTTTGAAGATCCCGATACCATCGTGACTCGTGCGTCTGCTGCTTTAGCGACATTGGCACAACAAACTGAAGTCAATGCAGATAAACTGGCAGCCATTGGTTTTTGCTACGGTGGTAAAGTCGTTTTAGATTTGGCTCGTTCAGGTGCAGATCTCAAAGCAGTTGCAACGTTCCATGCAACTTTGACACCAAAAGCACCTGCCCAAGAAGGTCAGGTGAACGCTGAGATTATGGTTTTTCATGGTGAAGAGGACAGCATGGTCACCTTAGATGATGTTGCTAAATTCAAAGAAGAAATGTTTGCAGCTCAAGTAAACCATGAAGTGATCATTTATGAAGATGCCAAACATGGTTTCAGTAACCCACTTGCGGACGAACGTGCCAAAGCAAACGGTGTTGATTTAGGGTATAACGCTGAGGCAGAACAAAAAAGTTTAGCAGAAATGTATGCCTTACTTGCACGTCAACTCAGCTAATGGGTTGAACTATTAAGTATATCTGTAAGGTTTAGAGACTCAATTTAAAAGTAATATGTAAAATAAAAGAGGATATGGCGATGACACAACACGAATGTAGCTATTGCAATCATGATGAGTATGATGTGATTGATAAAAATGATTTTGGCGTGATTCTGCCCGAACATACGCCTTTGACCAAAGGTCATTCCGTGATTATTCCTTTACGCCATGTTAGCTCTTTTTTTGAGATCACCGATAAAGAGCGTAAAAGCTTACAATCGTTACTTGAACTTGCACGTAATGAATTGAAAATGCGTCATCAGCCTGAAGGCTTTCATATTGCATTTAATGACGGTCATGTGTTTGGTGAGGAAGAATCGGATCATCTACATATTCATATTATTCCACGTTATAAGAACCAGCCTTTAAAATTAGATAATCGTTGGGGCGTTATCGCTGAATAAGCGAAATCCAATCTGAAATAACTCAAAAAAATAAAAGGTGCTTCGGCACCTTTTTCCATGTCGGACATTACATTTGGGTATACTAGTCAGCTGTCCCTCTATACGTTTTTATTACGTTCTCTATGTCGCAATTTTCATTTTCAGATGCTCTCCTGTCTTGGTTCGATCTCCATGGACGCCATGATCTGCCTTGGCAAGTTGCAGATGATCCCTACAAAGTTTGGGTCTCTGAAATTATGTTGCAACAGACCCAAGTGAAAACGGTACTGAATTATTTTGAGCCGTTTATTGAGCGCTTTCCCACCGTCCATGATTTGGGTACAGCGACTTGGGATGAGGTTGCACCTTATTGGGCTGGCTTAGGTTATTACGCTCGTGCACGTAATTTGCATAAAGCAGCCGCTATCGTGCATCAGCAAGGATATTTCCCAACCACGCTGGCTGAATGGATTGAATTACCCGGCATTGGTCCATCTACAGGTGGTGCATTGATGTCCCTCGGTTTACGTCAATACGGCGTGATTATGGATGGCAATGTGAAACGCGTTTTAGCTCGTTTTTTTGCGATTGAAGATGACTTAACTAAACCTGTCCATGAGCGTGCCATGTGGCAATTGGCTGAACAACTCTGCCCAGTTGAACGAAATCATGACTATACCCAAGCCATTATGGATTTAGGCGCAACCATTTGTACGCCCAAAAAGCCTTTGTGTTTGTATTGCCCGATGCAACAACATTGCAAAGCCCATCAACAAGGTTTAGAAACAAAGTTACCTTTTAAAAAACCGAAGAAAGCTGTCCCAATCAAAAATGCTCAGGTGCTTTTACTATGTTCATCTACGAATGAATGGTTATGGATGCAACGCCCACACTCTGGTTTGTGGGGTGGTTTGTGGTCACTCCCGATTATTGAAGATGAACATACTTTTAACCAACTTACTCAGCAGTACCAATTGATCTCCAAGCATGAAGTGGTACAAATTTCACATAGCTTTACCCATTTTACGTGGATGTTAGATACACATATTTTCCAAGTTGCAGAGGATCAGCTTGAGTTTTTACAGGCTGAAATGCGTGGTGAATGGCTCACACCACAAAAAGCAATAGAAATGGGGATTCCGACTGCGATGAAAAAATTGATCTCAGCCGTTGAACTGTGACATATTCAAGTGAGAACTTTTCTCTCTCATCTCATTTAAGGATTAAGTGCTGACTATGTTATTTCGCTTTTGTTTCATCAGTTTTTTTGTACTTTTGATCTCGGCATGTAGCACTGCACCCAAAAAGCCTCAGCCCTTAGATCCCAACATTACCCAACGCTTAAAAAGCACGCCATTGCCCTCGAAGCTTCCTATTCCAGTTGAAAATGTAAAAACTCAACATTTAAAAGATACTTGGGGCGCATCACGGAGCAGTGGGCGTACCCATGAAGGGATTGATATTTTGGCACCCAAAGGCACAAAGGTTTATAGTACAACCGATGGCGTGGTCGGAAGTATGAGGAACAATAATCTGGGTGGTAAAGTCATTTGGATTTTGGGTCCAAGCAACTCTTGGCATTATTATGCACATCTCGATGACCACAAGCGCGGTCTAAAAGAAGGTGATGTGGTACGCAAAGGTCAACACATTGGCTATGTTGGCAATACTGGAAATGCACGTCATACTGCTCCACATCTACACTATGGATTGTATTTGTCTGGTCGCGGACGCGGTGCAGTCAATCCCTATCCATATTTACGTTAATGTATTCATTTATTTTAGTTTTAGGAAATTTTCATGTCAGAAGCTTTGATCAATCGTCTCGTTGAATTTGCAGAATCAGGCAATCAGCAAAGGATTGTACTGAATGGCGTAACCCATCAAGGCTGGATCATGGAAATCAGCGATGAAGCTCTGATGATCAGTACAGGATTTGCAGAAAAATCGGGTCATGATGCATGGCTGAAATTTGAAGATTTGACCCAAGCTGAGCTTTATTTTTGGGATAACAAAAACGATCTCTGGGTTGAATTTAAGATCTAATTTTTTAATTCAGTACCTCAATATCAAATAATAAAAATAAACACCTTTAGGAGCACCTCAATATGAATCAACAACGTTGCGGTTGGTGCTCCAATAATCCTCTCTATATCGCTTACCATGATCACGAATGGGGAAAACCGCAATTCGATGAACCACATTTATTTGAAATGCTCTGCTTGGAAGGTCAACAGGCGGGATTGTCTTGGATTACGGTACTGAAAAAACGAGAAAGCTATCGCCAGCAGTTTTTTCAACATCCAATTGCTCAGATTGCTCAGTTTACGGATGAACAACTCCAGGAAAAGTGTTTGGACAAAGGACTCATTCGTCATATTGGTAAACTCACAGCCATTCGTGACAATGCCATCGCATGGGAACAGATGAAAGACCAAGGAACCGATATGGTGAAATGGCTGTGGGACTTTGTCGAGCAAAAGCCGATCTACAATCACGTTGAAAATTATAAAACCGCCCCTGCGCAAACTGAATTAAGTTTGAAACTGTCTAAAACCTTAAAGAAAAACGGTTTTAAATTTGTCGGCCCAACCACCATCTATGCCTTTATGCAGGCAGTTGGCATGGTCGATGATCATGAAAATGACTGTTTTTCCAAATCTCAACCGTAATTCAGATCATTACAGGTACAGCTTTGATTTGTCTGCTTCAAGCCACAGAATCCTGCATGCCCCTCGCTAATTCTCTACGTGTCCAATCGGCTAAGAGATGGATTGCATCTTGAATCGGTGATGACAACTCATGTCCTGCATTCAAGCGAATACAATTGTTATAACGCTGATCTTCACCAAAAACTTTGCCCGGTACGATATTGATCCCCTGCTCTTGAGCAAAGTAATACATCGCCAAACTGTCAATGTGCTCAGGGAACTGTAGCCATAAGCAATAACTGCCTTCAGGCTGATTGATACTCAGTTCTACACCATGAAAGGCTTGAATAATAAATTGACGATACTGCTCCACTTGCTGTTTTAAAATTGGTCTGAGTTTCTTTAAATGCTGACGATAAGCACGGCTATAAATCAAATCAGCTAAGCCCAATTGCAACGGCGTATTCACCACCACATTTTTATGAATAAATTTATAACGCAAATGTTTTAAGCGTTCAGGTACACAGAACCAGCCGACTCGATAGGAACTCGATAGTGATTTAGAGATCGAACTACAATAAATCACATAGCCTTCTTTATCCCAATTCTTCATCGGCAAAGGTCGATTGAGATCAAAGCTACATTCGGCATAGATATCATCTTCAATGATGTAGCACTGATATTTAGCTGCCAGTTGCACAATTTTTTCTTTTTCAGCATTAGTGAGACAAAACCCCAAAGGATTTTGATAATTGGAGGTCAATAGACATGCTTTGGCTGCTGGATTTTGCATAGCTTGTTCTAGACGATCGATATCAAAACCTTCGGTACTGGCTGGAATTTCAATAATTTTTCGTTTTAACACCGCCAACAATTGTAATTGCCCGTTGAAATTTGGCGTGGGAACAATAATGCTGTCACCCACATGACTGATACTTTGTAAGACCACTGACAATGCAGGCATACAACCATTGGTAATATAAATATCTTCTTGGGCAATATGAAAGCCATCCTCTGCCCAATGTGCAGATAAAGCCTCTCGTAATATACGATGTCCTTGACGATCACTATATAAAAAGTCTTCAGGTTTACTGTGTTTGAGCGCCCGTTGTAGGGAGCGACGCATTGCATCCACTGGGACTAAATTGGGTGATAACTGAATCGCGCCAAGATGAATCAATTGACTGTTAATCGAAGCTTCTTGAATCTCCATTTGTAATTGTAAATTGGTCACCTCACGCGGAATCGACACAAAATCAGGATGATGAGGAACAGGCGCTTTGACCGTTTTAGACAATTGTTCTTGGACAAAATAGCCTGCTTTAGGCTTCACATAAATCAATCCTTGTGCTTCTAATAATTCATAGCAACTCTTTGCGGTATTCAGACTAATGTCATTGAGTTTTGCAAAATGGCGTAATGAATTTAAACGCTGACCCAAAGCCAATTCGCCTTGCTGGATTTTTTGAGCCAGTTGCTCAGCAAGGATTTGATATTGAAAAGCCATTCTGTACCTATTTTTTATTCATTGTTGTATCTGTAACTATCAGCATAGCAGATTTATGCTCTTCTCAGTGCTTAGCACAATCAACGCTGAATGCAATGGAGACCATGATGAATACAACAATGAACTTTCAACCCAATAAAAATAAGATGTTTCAACTCAGCTTGATTGGACTTGCAACCCTCATGACGGGCTGTGAAACACAGCAACCGAATGTTCTAGCGCAGCAACAAACTATATTTGTAAATCATTGATTGATGGTTTTTTAAAAACTCAACAATTGGGACAATACGAACTCAGCGAAGTTTCTCCGAGCTTGGATCAAGCTTCACCACAACGCCACTATATTTATAACATTCGCAGTGATCAAAACTTTAGATTGAATATGCCTAAACAAAATGAGTTGAAATTTATCTGCAACCAACCCACGGAACAACGATTCAGTGTGGAACTCTTTGATCCATCGCAACAGCGATTATCCGCCTTAATGAGTATTGATTTACCGCCTCAGCAACAAATTAAGAAATTGACCGCATATGCTTTAGATCAAAACTGAAAATAAAGTAAAAAACACAAGCCTGCTTTAGAGCAGGCTTGTGTCTAACGCTTTTAGAATCGAGTATTTCAAAAAATCACTTACTTTAAAATATTCGGCAAATTTGGAAGTTTAAGATTGGGCTTGGCCAATTCTGCTTTCATTTTTTGTAGCATTTGATAGGGCTGTTGTTGTACAAACATATTGGTCACACTTTGTGGAATCACACCTTCAGGATCAGCATAACCCGTCGTAACAACACTGACTTTTCCATCACCCAACTGATTAAAAGTCCAATCCCCTTCATATTTTTTTAATCGAATATAATTGGGATTGATTGCTTTGCCTTGCTGAATGGCTTTGTTCTTAATTTGAATCGTCCCATTGGCATCTTTTTGCATTTTCCCTTGGATAACCAAATCCCGATCTTTCAAGGGAAATGGAAAATCCAAAACCATATACAGCTTGAATTCGCCTTTATTTAAGTCTTGAGAAAGTACTTGGGTCGATGCCACATTTGGAATCCATGCTTTGGCATTTTCTACATCCAAAACAAGACCTACTGCACGTTCTAAAGTGGTATTTAACGTCGTTTCGGCTTTATATGAAATGATTGGATTATTGGGACTTTGAATCGTCCATACTTTAATGTTGTTTTTATTGATGCTGAGTTTCGCTGTTTCAGCCGAAAAAACAGGTGTTGTCAGGCAACTTGCACTGACAACACACATCATCATAAAAAGTTTAGGACAGCGTCCTGTTTTGATTTTTATATTTTTCATTTCTCAATGCTTCAATTTTAATTATTTTAAATTGCACTTAATGTGCATCGTGCTTTCACTGTTTATTCTGCTTACAGTTCAAACAGCTTATCGCTCAAAAGCTTGTGGCTCAGAATTAAACTTTAATTTCGTTAAAGCCTAATACATCATGCATATCATATTTTTTCGGTTCTTTACCGACAACCCAAGCCGCAGCACGGACAGCACCCGACGCAAAGTTCATGCGATTGGTTGCTTTATGGGTAATTTCGACACGCTCACCTTCACCGATAAACATCGCCGTATGTTCACCCACAATATCGCCACCGCGAATGGTTTGGAAACCAATGCTCTTACGTTCCCGTGGCCCTGTATGTCCTTCACGGTGATAGACAGCATCTTCTTTTAGGTCACGACCTAAAGCTCCAGCAATCGCCTCACCCATCATCAATGCCGTACCTGATGGTGCATCAACTTTATGACGGTGATGTGCTTCAATCACTTCGATATCAACTGTATCGCCAAAGACTTTAGATGCAAGTTCTAACAGTTTAATCGATACGTTCACGCCAACTGAATAATTTGCTGCATACACCACAGGGGCTTGAGTTGCAGATTCTTCAAGGAATGCTTTTTGCTCATCATTCATCCCCGTTGTACCAATCACGATCGCAACACCAGCTTCACGGCACAGCTTTAAATGCTGTTGCGTCGCAGCAGGCGCAGTGAAATCAATCACCACATCACAATCTTTTAAAACTTGTTCTAAGCTTCCAACAACTTTGACACCAACAGCACCAATACCCACAAGTTCACCTGCATCAGCGCCAATCAAGCTACTTTCAGGACGTTCAACTGCGGCTGCCAACTGGAAGCCAGCTTCTTTAACAGCTTGAATAAGGATGCGTCCCATACGACCGCCTGCACCAAGTACACCAATGCGTGGAGCTGCTGACATAACATATTCCTAATGTTGATTCAAAATTGCTCTTACTATAGCAAAACTCAACAAAGACGCTAAGTTTCCGACTTAAAATACTCTAAAAATAATCACAGGTATTGACGCTTTTAATGATGCTCAACAATCAAACAATCGTTATATCTGATTAAAATTATAATTTTATTCGGTTTTTCAAATTAAAAGATCCATTCTAAGATCACTGCATATAAGCCCAGAATCGAAAAGGACTAAATATGACTGACCAAGTACGCAAAACTGCAACGATTCATCGCATTGAAAATCTTCAATTATCAAACACGCTGATTTCATCTTTAGACAACGCACATGATGCACAGCAAATCGTTGAAGCTATAGAAATATTAATGGCATTTAGCAAAAAATGGTACTGAGTTCAGATCGAGCTCAGTCCTTTTAAATATTTATCTTCCTATTCGTTTAATCTTATCTATTCAATTTTCTGCTTAAAGTTTTTCAAAAAAGTGATTTAAAAAATTAGATGCCACAACAATCTTATTAAAATTTTTATAAAATCTTACATATTCAATTGTAATCACGATCAAAGACTAAACAGCTTATAAGGTGCTTATAACAGCGCTATTTCAATGGCTTTTTTTCTATTTTATGAAATTATGTTCTTATTATCTTTGCTTTTTTAATCGAATATACATTTAATCTTCACAGTTTCTCTGCAATTTTTCAGTACAGTAGTCGAATAATAAGCCATTCAGGGTAAATGAGGTCGCAATATGAAAAAGATTTTGACAGCTTTGGCAATATCTTTCAGTACGCTGTTGGTTTCAACAGTTGTACCTGCATCTCCTCATTCTCAAGAGTTTCGTGACAATGGACCGGATCGTAGCAAAGGATTTGAAAAGCGAGGTTATCGAGATGCGGAGGATGATCAAGATTTTCAAGATCATCGCAAAGTCCGTGAAGAACGTGGTGTTAAACGCTTAAAACAGCATAAATGGCAAACGGGTTATGTCATGCCACAGCATTATCGTGGAAACAGTTATAAGACAGATTATAAAGATAATAATCTGCCAAAACCCTCTCGTAACCAGCAATGGTACAAGATCAATAATGATTTCATCTTGGTGGACTCAGACAACAACAGTATTTTGAAAATCCAAGAAGATTAATCTTCAATATAAGCACAAATAAAAATTCAAAGCTCAACATTGGTTGGGCTTTTTTTATTTGCCTTTAAACTGATGATTTATCAATACCCGACAGTCAAAGCCTGATATAGCAACCTCCACGATGTCTTCATACATTTCACAATTTAACTAAATTTCTCCACGGTTTATCTCACATGATGTTTTAACTTAGAACCATCAAATACAGATAGAACAATGTTGAGGTAACTGAAATGAAAAAAGTATTAACTGCAATCGCAATTTCTATGAGTGCATTGATGGCGACCACAGCAATGGCTGCACCAAATGATCATCGCGATGACCGTCATCACCCGAAAGCAAATCCACAATGGAATAAAGACCATCGTGATTCTCGTGCTAATGATCATCGTTTTGATAAAAAAGCACATAGTTCATCGTTAAATCCAAGTCGTCAATGGCGTACAGGTCAAGAACTTCCTCGTCAATTCGCTTCATCTCGATATGAAGTCAACAAAAATGAATTACGTCGTTTACCAAAAGCTGGACATAACCAACAGTGGTTAAAAATCAACGGTGACTACGTACTTGTAAATGAACGTAATGACCGTATTTTAAAAATCATTGGATAATATCGAATCTTTATTTTTCAATCGCTTAAACATCACTTTCCTCCTCCAGCCCAAATCTGATTTGGGCTTTTTTATGCTCCAAATTCGATCTAAGGTGTGGAATTGGTTTTTTTTGTTTAGAATCTAAAAATAACCTTATTCCTATTGGTATGACTATGCATCCAGACTCATCAGAAACAGTACAAGGCACAGCGCAACAATATGTGCATTGGTTTCGAAACTCTGCACCGTATATCAATGCTCATCGCAATAAGACCTTTGTGCTGATGTTTGGAGGAGAAGCCTTACTGTCTGATAATTTTCAGCATATTATTCACGATATTGCCCTATTACATTCTCTAGGGATTCGTTTGATCTTGGTGCACGGTGCACGTCCACAAATCAGTGAAAATTTAAAAGAAAAGAATCTAAAAAGCCCATTTCATAAAAATCGTCGTATCACCCCCCGCGAATCTTTGAGTGCAGTAATGAATGCAGTCGGTTCAATTCGTTTGGAAATTGAAGCCCTACTTTCAATGGGGCTCGCCAATTCACCGATGTACGGCGCAAGAATTGATGTAGTTTCAGGTAATTTTGTTACAGCAAAACCCTATGGCATTCGTGATGGCGTGGACTATCAACTCTCAGGTGAAGTTCGTTCCATTGACAGTGAAGCGATTTTAAAACAACTGGATAATCATAATATTGTTTTACTTGGGCCAACAGGTTACTCCACCACAGGTGAAGTTTATAATTTATTGGCTGAAGAAGTCGCGACTAAAACCGCAATCCATTTACAAGCGGATAAATTGATATTTCTAGGGAGCCAACAAGGGGTCATGGATGAGTTTGGCAAGTTGATGCGAGAAGTGACACCACAACAGTTGGATCAACACATTGCCAAATATGTAGACTCAAATTTTGAAATTGCATTGCATTTAGATAAAGCCAAAGAAGCATCACTCAAAGGTGTACAGCGTGTCCATCTGCTCTCTTATGCACATGATGGCGCATTGCTTGAGGAACTTTTTACCCGTGATGGTCATGGCACCATGATCACCGATGCGCATTATGAAGAAGTCCGTACTGCTAATATCAAAGATGTCGGTGGCTTAATTGGTCTATTAAGACCTTTGGAAGAAGAAGGAATTTTGGTTTATCGTTCGCGTGAACGCTTAGAAAATGAAATTGAGCAATTTGCAGTGATTGAACGTGATGGCATGATTTTAGCCTGTGCCGCACTTTATCCTATTCCAAGCGCTGAAGATGAGTTGAAATCGGCTGAGATTGCGTGTGTTGCGGTTCATCCAAGCTATCGTAAATCAAACCGTGGTAGTCAAATCTTGCATTACCTTGAAGAAAAAGCCAAAGATTTAGGCATTCAGCAACTTTTTATTCTTACCACACGAACCGCACATTGGTTTTTGGAACAGGGTTTTGAAAATGCTTCGGTAGATGATCTGCCCCAAGCTCGACAAGCCCTTTATAACTTTCAAAGAAATTCAATCGTTTGTAAAAAGCCACTTTAAAAGTGGTTTTTTTATGTCTGTCATATCTCTATTTTGCATAAGCTTATCCAAAATGCGTCCACCTTTTGAGCTAATAGACTTAGTACAATTTCATCTAAAGACATCTACGAAATGGATTTCATAAAAATATTAATTATTTCAGCAACCTATAAACAATAAATCTTATTAAAACATTGAACTATTTTGCACATTTTTGAATAAGTTTTGCACTTTTGATTTTATCTTTTTTATTCATTAGGAATTCCTGATTTGTTATTTTTTTCGCAATAGAAAATTCATTAGCTTATGCATCTTACTTATTAAATTAGTTATTAAAGTTGTTCAAACTTTTCTAGCCATTCAAATTTTTAGTTTTTACAACTTTTTATTTAGGGATGCTACTGCTCATGACTACAGCCAATTCAAAACGCTTCAAAAAAACACTGATTCTTTCTTCGGTGGTTGCGGGTGTCATGATGCTTTCAGGCTGCGGTAAAAAAGAAGCGGAAAACTTAACGCTGAATATTGGTTATCAAAAATACGGTATTTTGCCGATTGTAAAAGAACGAGGCACACTTGAAACAGCGCTTAAAGCACAAGGCGTCAATATCCGTTGGGTTGAGTTTCCTGCAGGGCCTCAACTTCTTGAAGGTCTCAATGTGGGCAGTGTGTCTTTTGGTGAAGCGGGCGAAGCACCGCCTATTTTTGCTCAAGCAGCCAATTCCAATTTAGTGTATATCGCCAATCAGCCCGCAGCACCAAAAGCTGAAGCGCTGATCGTACAAAAAGATTCAGGAATTAAAACTGTACAAGACTTAAAAGGAAAACGCGTTGCCCTGAATAAAGGTTCAAATGTTCATTACCTTCTACTCAAAGTTTTAGAAGCCAACCAACTTAAACTTGAAGATATTGAAGTGGTGTACCTTCCCCCTTCGGATGCACGAGCTGCGTTCGAACGCGGTGCGGTCGATGCTTGGGTGATTTGGGATCCGTTCTTTGCCGCAGCTGAACATCAGATTGGTGCGCGTGTGATCGCCACAGGTGACAACCTTGTCAGTAACCATCAGTTCTATCTCGCTGATCGTAAATTTGCAGAACAAAATCCGAATGTTCTCAACACTGTGGTGAATGAACTTAACTCAACCACGCAATGGGTTTCTGCCAATCAAGACGAAGCCAGCAAACTCTTAGAAAAACCAACAGGCTTATCTTTTGATGTATTGAAATCTTCGATTTCACGCATGGGTTTTGGTGTCACACCCATTTCTACACGTGTCGCGAAAGAACAACAATATGTTGCCGATGCCTTTTATCAACAAAGATTGATTCCAAATCACATCAATATTCAGGCTGCAATCCTCAGTACAGTCAGTGAAAAATAATGAGAATATTTAATATGAACACTTATAAAATTGTGGCGATCACAGGTTTAACTGCACAGACATTGGGTTTAAGTGCATGCCAAAAAACTGAGTCACAACCAGCTGGAAAAACGACGAAAGAAAGCGCGGACCAACCCATAGAAAACATTTCAATTGGTTTTCAAAAATCAGCTTTAAACCTATTGGTTACCCGTGAACAAAAGCTTCTCGAAAAAGAATTTCCAGATGCAAAAATTGAGTGGCGTGAGTTCCCTGCTGGCCCACAAATGCTTGAAGCGCTCGCTGTCGGTGCTGTGGATGTGGGTTACGTTGGAAACACACCACCTATCTTTGCTCAAGCTGCAGATAAAGATCTGAGCTATGTGGGCTATGAAGTTTATCCAGCCAATGCTTTAGGTGTGGTTTTACCCAAAAACTCTGCGATTCAAAAAATTGAAGACTTAAAGGGCAAGCGCATTGCTGTACAAAAGGGTTCAAGCGCACACGAACTTTTAGCCAAAGTTTTAGAAAAGGCAGGATTGTCATGGCAAGACATTGAACCGATTTGGTTACCGCCTGCAGATGCACGTGCAGCGCTTGATAAAGGTTCAATTGATGCATGGTCCATTTGGGATCCTTATCTCTCTGCAGTTGAATTGACTGGAAAAGTCGATGTACTCATTGATGGCACAGACTTCCCGAAGACCTATTCGTATTACATTGCCAATCCAAAATTCACAACGGCACACCCTCATGCTGTCGACAAAGTGTTGAAAAGCTTAAACGAAGCAGACACTTGGATTTTGAATAACCAAACATTAGCAATTGACCTGTATTCGACCAGTACTGGCTTAAGCAAAGAAGTCGCTCAATCGGCTCTTGATCGCCGTTTAAAGCCTTCTCCAATTCGCCCTTTAACAGCGGAAAACATTGCATCACAGCAAAAAATTGCAGACTTGTTTTATGCAGAAAAATTGATACCGAAGCAAATCAATATTCAAGATGTCGTTAAAACGGCAATTGTTAACCCTTAACTTTGACCTATTCATTTTAGACACATTGATCTCGAACAGATTCAGCAAGGACATATGACATGAAAATTTTTTGGTTTATTCCGACTCACGGTGACAGTCGATACTTAGGTACAAGCAAAGGTGCTCGCCAAGTTGATCACGCTTACATGAAACAGATTGCTGTTGCAGTAGACAACCTTGGTTATGAAGGTGTTCTGATTCCGACTGGTCGTTCTTGCGAAGATCCTTGGATCACAGCAGCAAGCCTAATCGATGCAACCAAAAACCTTAAATTCCTTGTGGCTTTACGTCCGGGCGTAACGACACCTGCTTTAGCTGCACGTATGGCTGCCACATTTGACCGTTTATCCAATGGTCGTGTGCTGTTAAACCTTGTCACAGGTGGTGATGAACAAGAGTTAAAAGGTGATGGCGTTTATGAAGATCATTCAACGCGCTATAAAACAGCAACCGAATACACCAAAATTTGGCGTGAAATTTTAACGCGTTCGCACACAGGTGAAAGCTTCTCATTCAATGGTGAGCGCTTACAAGTTGAAGATGCAAAATTACTCTATCCACCGATTCAAAAACCATACCCACCACTTTGGTTCGGTGGCTCTTCCGACGATGCCGTGGAACTTGCAACTGAACAAGTGGATACCTACTTAACTTGGGGTGAACCACCCGCAGCAGTGAAACAAAAACTTGAAAATGTTCGCGTTAAAGCAGCAGCCAAAGGTCGTACATTAAATTACGGTATTCGTTTACATGTGATTGTACGTGAAACCAATGAACAAGCGTGGGCAGCAGCGGAAGAACTGATTCAATATGTTGATGATGCAACGATTGCCGCTGCACAAGCCAAATTCAAAACCATGGATTCGATTGGTCAACGTCGCATGGCAGAGCTTCATAATGGCGATCGTACTAAACTTGAAGTTTCTCCAAACCTATGGGCAGGTGTTGGTTTAGTTCGTGGCGGTGCAGGTACTGCACTTGTCGGTGATCCACAGACCGTTGCTGATCGTATCCAAGAATATGCTGAATTGGGCATTGATACTTTTATCTTCTCGGGTTATCCGCATTTAGAAGAGTCGATCCGTTTTGCAGAATTGGTCTTCCCTCTTCTTCCACTTGAAACACGTCAAAAATTAGCCCAACCGAACTTGACTGGCCCATTTGGTGAAATCGTAGCAAATAACTACGTTGCTGATGACGCTAAGAAAGAGGTCAAAACTCAGGAGCTAGCATGACCGCGCTCACAGAGAAATCTCAAAGCAACACGATTGTGTTGAATAAAACCAAGGTGATCAAACCTCAAGGTTTGATCACTCGTGGCTCAAGACACATTGGACAACGTTTATTGCCATGGTTAGTTCCCATCTTCTTAATTGGTATTTGGCAAGTGGCGTCCATGACTGGCTTACTCGAAAGTCGTGTCCTACCTGCACCCACAGCTGTAATCACTGCGTTCTGGGAGCTTTTGGTCAGTGGCGAACTCTGGAAACATGTTCAAGTCAGTGCAGGACGAGCAATCATTGGTTTATTGATTGGTGGTGGACTGGGTTTATTGTTAGGACTGCTTAACGGTTCTTCTAAAATCGCATCAACTCTTCTCGACACCACTTTACAGATGATTCGGAATATTCCTGCACTTGCTTTAATTCCTTTAGTGATTCTGTGGTTTGGGATTGATGAAAGTGCCAAATTATTTTTGGTGGCGATTGGCGTGTTCTTTCCAATTTATATCAACACCTACCACGGGATACGATCCGTTGATCCACAACTGATTGAAATGGGTAAAAGCTACGGCCTCACCCAATGGCAGTTATATAAAGAAATTATTTTACCTGGTGCTTTAGCCTCTATTTTAGTCGGTCTCCGTTTTGCACTGGGCTTAGTGTGGGTACTGCTCATTGTTGCTGAAACCATCTCAGCTCAAGCAGGTATCGGCTATATGACCATGAATGCACGTGAATTTTTACAGACAGATGTTGTCCTTGTAGGAATCCTACTGTATGCCTTGCTCGGTAAACTGGCCGATGTACTTGCTGTTGGTTTAGAAAAATATCTATTGCGCTGGCATCCCGGCTATCAAAAATAGGAGTGGCTCATGACTGATTTAAGTGTTCAACACTATGCAAAAAACCATGACGCAAAAAACCATGCGCAAAACCAAAATCCGAATCCAAACCCAAATCCTTCTCAGAATGCAGCGACCTCGGTGAAAGATGCCCAAACCATTGGGGCAGAAATTCATATTGAACAACTGCATAAATTTTATGGCAAGGTCACTGTGCTTGAGGATTTAGACTTACATATTGCGCCGGGTGAATTTGTTGCGATTGTGGGGCGTAGCGGTTGTGGTAAAAGCACACTTCTTCGACTGATCGCTGATTTAGAGCAACCAAGTTATGGTGAAATTAAGTTTAAATCTGCACTGAATTTTCGTGAAGGCATTACCTCAGATGACATCCGCGTGATGTTTCAAGACCCACGTCTTCTTCCTTGGAAAAGCATTCTCAAAAATGTGCAATTGGGGGTCGATCAATCACAACATAGCAAAGCCCATGAGTTATTGAAAAAAGTCGGCTTAGATGAGAAAGCGGATCTGTGGCCTGCTCAGCTTTCAGGAGGGCAACGCCAACGTGCAGCTCTAGCACGTGCTTTATCGCACACACCGCGTATCCTATTGCTGGATGAACCCTTGGGTGCTCTAGATGCGCTCACGCGTTTAGATATGCAAAGCCTGATTGAACGGTTGTGGTTGGAACAAGGCTTTACCACCATTTTAGTGACCCATGATGTCAGTGAAGCTGTACAACTGGCAGATCGAATTATTCTTTTGGACAAAGGACATATTGCACATCAATTCACAGTCGATCTCCCTCGTCCACGTCAAAAAAATGCACGTTTTGCTGAGCTAGAGCAACAAGTTTTAAACGCTGTATTATCTACTTAAATTCATTGATCAATGCTCGTTTAACTCAGACGAGCATAAAAAATAATACGAACTCATCACCTCGATCTTTTTAATTCATACTTTTTTTGTCGGATTTTTTGATGGGATTAATCTATATAGGCTATCGCTTTTTTAATAAATTTAAATATTTAATCCCTAATACTATTTTTAGTATTTCATTAGTTATTGTTTATTAAAAAGTTTAGATTGATCACTAAATATCAATTTGATAACTATTCTTCACAATTAATTCTCATAATCATTTTGAAATGCGATTTCGCTTGTGCACAAATCAGACATTTTACCGTACAATTTGCAAATCCCTTTTTTTAGCTATAGATGAGATGGAACAGAAAAAAAGTACGCAAAAACGCCAACAACTTTTATCCGCAGCACTTGATGTGTTTTCTCTTTATGGATTCAGCGGTGCAAGCTTAGATGAAATTGCACAACGCGCTGATATGCATAAATCGAATATTTTCTACTACTACGAAAATAAGGAAGCATTGTACGTTGAAGTACTCACCACGGTGATGCAAAAATGGCTTGCGCCTTTACAAGTGCTAGAGCCTGATCTTGAACCTGCAGAAGCCATCACACAGTATTTGATGCAAAAGATTGAAGTGTCTCGCACTCAGCCGAAAGCATCTAAATTATTCGCGCTTGAAATCATTCAAGGTGCGCCACATATTTTGCCGATTTTAAAAGGTCCTTTAAGAAAGCTGTTTAAACGCAAATCTAAAGTGATTTTAAACTGGCAAGAGCAAGGCAAAATTTCTGACAAAATTGATGCTGAAGTTTTGATTTTAAACTTGTGGGGAATTACGCAGAACTATGCTGATTTCAGTACCCAAATCGAAATGGTGACGGGTAAAACTTTAAGCAACCGCAGCATGTATCAACGGACTATTGAACATACAGTTCATATGATGTTATACGGTATTATGCCTCGTTAATCCTTCCTCACGATCCTAGATTTTCATTCATCATTCGTATCAATATCTGTACGCACATATTGATTTGGCAGACGACCATAGCGCTCTATGGTCGCCAAACTCAGAGATACGCTCTGATTTAAAATTTGAAATGCTGATCAACAAATATTAAATGCTTTTATATAACGATAATAATTTCTGAGCGCCCAATAATAAATTTTCTTCCCAATCGAGATGAGCCGTATCGTTGGCTCCGTCGGTAATATATTTGACAGAGATGAATCGAACGCCGAGTTTCTTGCACACTTTCGCGATGGCATAGCCTTCCATATCAACTAAGTTGCAAGGCACTTTCGGTTGACCTGTTTCAAAGCTATCTCCTGTTCCACAGATACCTTTAGGCAAATCTACAAAAAAGTCTTCCAAATCAATTTCCGCAGGATGATCATGATCCATAGGCGTAACACCCACAGGAAAACCAAGCGGTGAAACGTCCATATCACGTTGTACGAACTGAGTGACTTCAATCAAAGCATGTGCATCAAAGACGGAACTGCCTGCACTTCCTAAGTTAATGAGGGTTTTACAGCCTGTTTTTTGAATGATTTCAAAGGCTTTAAATGCCGCATTAACCTTACCGATACCGCTGTAATGCACCTCGATACCAGCTTGTTCAAACAAACCTTTTGATTCATTGGGCAAGGCCATGATTAAAGCTAAATCAGACATTTACTCACTCATTGCATGTGATTTTAAAGCGCGTATTAGAAATCAAAAAAGCATTTGTCGCAATTCAATGTATTTGAAATTCAAATGTATAAACTCAAGAATAAACAGCAAAAAATTATTTTCACAGAAAAAAGCTGGGTAAAAACACAACAACAAGACGAAACTGTCAGAATATGGCAATATATAGCCCAAATTCATATTAGTCACTTAATCGCCCATGAAGCTGCTCCGTCTGAATGCTTTAGCGCCAAATTTTAAATTGCCCGAAACTGCCGTGACCATCGGCAATTTTGACGGTGTGCATTTGGGGCATCAGGCGATGGTGAGCCAGCTCAAAGATATTGCCGAGCAACAAAATCTAAAAACAGTGGTGATGATTTTTGAGCCACAGCCGCTTGAATACTTCAAAGCCTATGATGCTCCACCTCGCATTACGTCACTGCGTGAAAAAGTAGAATATTTAACTGAATTGGGCGTGGACTACATTGCGGTAGCAAAATTTGATGATGCCTTCCGTAATCTGAGTGCAGAAGAATTTGCCGACATATTAAAAGATAAACTAAATACCCAAAGCCTCGTTTTAGGTGAAGACCATCATTTCGGTAAAAACCGTCAAGGCAATAGCCAATTTTTACGAGACTATGGTTTTCATGTGACCGATCTTCAAAACGTCGAAGTCGATGGTGAACGCGTCAGCTCAACCTTGGTACGCCAAACTTTAGCTACAGGTGATTTAGAACGTGCAGCCAAACTCCTTGGTCGCCCCTATAGCATCACTGGGCGTGTCCAATACGGCGATCAAATTGGTCGAACGATTGACTTTCCTACGATTAATGTCCGCTTAAATCGACATCGTCCATGTCTAAATGGCATTTATGGCGTTGATGTGATTTGCGAAACACAATCTTTAAAAGATAAAGTGATTTCAGACAATTCCAATAAAGTTGGAGTTTCGGGTTATACCGAATCCTCCCTATTTGGTGCGGGTCATGTCGGTACTCGACCTGCGATCAAACAAGATCATCCTGAATGGCGATTAGAAGTACATTTCCCCAATGTTTCTGCTAATCTGTATGGCCTGCTTATGCGGGTGACATTCTTGAACTATTTACATGGCGAAAAGAATTATCCTTCGCTTGAAGCCTTAAAATCTGGAATTGATGATGATGTAGAGAAGCTCCTTGAGTTTCGTCAAAATCATCCCCATTTTCCATTTTAAATCCCTATTTTTTATTGTAAAACGCGTCAGTCTAATCACTGATAAATTTGGAAGACAACTTGCATGAGCGATAAGCAAACTCCTGAAAATGCTGTGGATTATAAAGCCACACTAAACCTCCCAGGTACTGAATTTGCGATGAAAGCAAATCTCGCAGTACGTGAAGCAAAATGGTTAGAAGAGTGGTATGCCGACGACATTTATCAGCAGATTCGTGCATCGCGTATTGGCAAGAAAAAATATGTGCTTCATGACGGCCCTCCATATGCCAATGGTCAAATCCATTTAGGTCATGCGGTCAACAAAGTCCTCAAAGACATCATCATCAAAAGCCGTGTAATGGACGGTTTCGATGCGCCGTATGTGCCAGGTTGGGACTGCCACGGTCTACCGATCGAACTTAAAGTCGAAGAAAAAGTCGGTAAAGTCGGTGTTAAAGTCGATGCACCTACCTTCCGTAAAGCATGCCGTGAATATGCTTACACTCAAATCGAACTTCAAAAGAAAGATTTCGTGCGTATGGGTGTGTTCGGTGATTGGGACAAACCTTATTTAACGATGAACTTCAAACAAGAAGCGGATATCGTTCGCTCTGTGGGTGAAATCGCGAAAGCAGGTCACATTGAGCCCGGTCTTAAACCCGTTAACTGGTGTTTAGACTGTGGTTCATCATTGGCTGAGGCTGAAGTTGAATACGAAGATAAAAAATCAGATGCAATTGATGTCGGCTTCACTGTTGTTGATTTAGCGGATCTTTCTGCTCGCCTAGGTGTAACCGTTACCGATCCTACAGACATCGTGATTTGGACAACTACACCTTGGACCATGCCTGCGAACCAAGCCGTTTCACTCCATGCCGATATTGAATATCAGTTGGTGAAAGCTGTCGGTGAAAATAAAGTTGCTCAAAACCTTATTCTTGCCAAAGATTTAGTTCAATCTGCAACTGAGCGTTACGGTTTCGAAAGTTTTGAAGTTATTGCTGATTTTAAGGGTGCCAAGCTTGAGTTACTTCAACTCCAACATCCTTTGATTACTGAACGCCAAGTGCCTGTGATTTTAGGTGAGCATGTCATTGCAACCAGTGGTACAGGTGCAGTACATACCGCACCAGGTCATGGTGTGGACGATTATAAAGTCGGTTTACTCTATAACTTAAAAGTTGACAATCCTGTGGGTGGCAACGGTGTTTACTTACCGACTTCACCCATCTTCCCGGGCGAACACATTTATAAAGCCAATCCAAAAATTATCACGGCATTAAGTGAAGGTGGCAAACTTTGGGCGCATGTTGCGATTAAACATAGCTACCCGCATTGCTGGCGTCATAAAACACCGATTATTTTCCGTGCGACACCGCAATGGTTTATCAGCATGGATGCAAAAGGTTTACGTCAAAAAGCATTGAATGCCATTGAAAATGACATCAGCTTTGTACCTGATTGGGGTAAAAACCGTATTCAGGCAATGATTGAAGGGCGCCCTGACTGGTGTATCTCACGTCAACGTACTTGGGGTGTGCCAATTCCATTCTTCGTGCATAAAGATACCAATGAGCTCCACCCTCGTACACCTGAATTGATTGAAGAAGTTGCTCAGTTAATTGAAAAAGAAGGGATTGATGGTTGGTATAACCGTGATGCACGCGAATTCATCGGTGATGATGCTGACAGCTATAATGCCGTTCGTGACACGTTAGACGTATGGTTCGACTCGGGCACAACTCACTTTGCAGTGCTTCGCGAACGTGAAGAATTGACAGATCCTGCTGATCTCTACCTTGAAGGTTCAGATCAACACCGTGGTTGGTTCCAATCCTCCCTGTTAACGTCGATTGCCATCAATGAACGTGCACCGTATAAAGGCTTATTGACTCACGGTTTTGTGGTGGATGAAAAAGGCCGCAAGATGTCTAAATCGTTGGGTAACATCATTACCCCGCAAGATATCATTAAAGATATGGGTGCAGATGGCTTGCGCTTCTGGATCGCATCAGCAGATTACCGCTATGAAATGACCGCAGGTAAAGAGATCTTTAGCCGTGCATCAGACGGTTATCGCCGTATTCGTAATACCCTTCGTTTCTTGCTTGCGAATCTGAATGGTTTCCAACCTGCAACCGATTGCTTAGCGATTGATGACTTGATTGCGCTTGATCAATATATCTTGCAACGTGCGACTGAAGTACAGAAAACCATTCAACAAGCCTATGAAGATATGAACTTCCATATCGTCACCAATGCTTTAACAAACTTCTGTATCAACGATTTGGGTGGTTTCTACTTAGATATCATCAAAGACCGTCAGTACACGACCAAAGCGGATTCTCAAGCACGTCGTTCTGCGCAAACTGCGTTGTACCATCTGGTTCAAGCCTTTGTTCGTTGGATGGCACCAATCTTGACCTTTACTGCGCAAGAAGCTTGGCCACTGATTCCAGGTCAAACTGAGAAATATGTATTCACCACTGAATGGTATGACATCCCTGCTGCATCAAATGCCAACGTCGTATCTGAAGCTGAATGGCAAACACTCATTTCTGTAAAATCAGCGGTGAATAAGTTCATTGAAGCTGCACGTACTGCTAAAACAGTCGGCTCAAACTTGTCTGCTAAAGTTGATCTTTGGGCAAATGATGAATTGAAAACTGTTTTAGATCGTTTAGGTGATGAATTACGTTTCGTACTAATTACATCTCAAGTCAACGTCAATGGCTTTGATGAAACACAAGGCGAAGCATCAGATCTAGATGGTTTACGTGTACAAGTCTCTGCGGCTGACGGTGAAAAATGTGCACGTTGCTGGCATGTGCTGCCTGATGTAAATACACATCATGCACATCCAGGTCTTTGTTCTCGTTGTATTATTAACCTTCCAACAGGTCAAGGTGAAGAGAGAAAGTATGCCTAATCCACACAATAAAAAGGGCTTATTCCAATTCTACCCACACAATTTGTGGTGGGTAGCTTTGTCTATAATCGCGATTATTCTCGATCAATGGACCAAATGGATTGCAACGACACATCTGAACTATGCAGATCCTGTCCCTGTACTGCCCTTTTTAAATTGGACATTACTGCATAACTACGGTGCCGCCTTTAGTTTCTTGTCCGATGCCGGTGGATGGCAACGCTATTTCTTTACTTCTCTTGCAGGGATTGTGTCGGTTATTTTTGTATTTTGGCTGGTTCGTATGCCGAAGAGCGTGACGATTTTACCTTTGGCGATCGCCCTGATTTTAGGCGGTGCTGTCGGTAATTTAATTGACCGTGTTGCTTTAGGCTATGTGGTCGATTTCATTCACGTTTATTACAATAACAGCCATTTCCCTGCATTTAATATTGCGGATAGTGCCATTACTTTAGGTACAATCTTGCTCCTTATCGATACTTTCTTCTTAGAAAAGCATCGTATTCAAGCTGCGGAAGCGCAAAAAAATGACTGATTTTATCAATCCAAATGAAGATACTCGCATTGAAGCGGGTTCTAAAGTCGATCTACACTTTTCTGTCGCGATTGAAAATGGCGTAGAAATTGACAATACCCGTAGCCGTGAAGAGCCTGTGAGCTTAGTCATGGGTGACGGTAGTTTACTCCCTGGTTTTGAAAAAGCATTGTTTGGTTTACGTGCAGGTGACCGTCGTACAGTGAGTCTCCCTCCTGAAGATGCATTTGGTCCTTGGAATCCTGAAAACGTGCAAAAGTTCGATACTATCAAGTTCGAACAACGTCCTGTTGAAGGCGAAATGATCGAGTTTGAAGATAAAGCTAAACAAAGCTTATTTGGCGTGGTGAAAACCATTGGTGATGACATCACTGAAGTGGATTTTAACCATCCTCTTGCTGGTAAGAACATTACGTTTGAAGTAGAAATCTTTAAAGTGACCCCTGCAGGTCAGCAAGGCATTAAAATTATGTAAGTCATTCTGACCTATATTGTTTAAAGCTTCTTCGGGAGCTTTTTTTTATTCAATTGTATTTGTCCTGCATTTAAATACAATAATCGAATATTTTTATACCGATAAACGTTTTAATCTCAGAGAGATAAACTCAAAAAGGATAATACATGAATATTTTTATTGTTGTGGGTAGTGTGCGTGAAGGTCGTACTGCAATTAAAGTTGCAGACTGGATTCAAAAAACCATTCAATCTTTTGAATACAGTACAGTAAAGACAGAAATTATCGATTTAAAAGAATGGGATTTACCTTTCTTTGCAGGTGCAAATCCCCCTTTAACGGGTATTTATGATCAGCCAAAGCAACAAGACTGGGCAGATAAAATTGCGCAAGGCGATGCCTTTATTTTTATCAGTCCTGAATACAACCATGGCTATAGCCCTGTGTTGAAAAATGCTTTGGATTACTTAGGTAAAGAATGGCAAGGTAAACCTGCTGGTTACGTCAGTTATGGGGGCAGCAATGGTTCGCGCTCTATTGATCAAATCCGTCAAGTGGCAACACAATTGGGCCTGATTGACTCAAATGCAGTCGTAGAAATTCGTGATATCTTCGCGCGGAACCGTAGTGAAACTTTTGAAGGCAACGAGTTTGATGCTCAAGCTTTAAAATCAGTGTTCGATAAACTCGTTCAATATGTAAGTGCTTAAATCAATCTTTGGTCAGCCTCCGTGTACGCAAATGCTTACATGAGAATCCGTCTATGACCTCTATGCTGATTGAGCTATTCACTTTATATTTAACTTATACAGAGACAGGATGTCTCAGAAAATAAAAACAACATTCAATGCAGGAAGCGATAGATTTGACAGGAGTTGAATCTGAGCAATATACGAAAAAGCCTCAACAGGATGTTGGGGCTTTTTTATTTTGTACTCATGAATAGTGCGTGAAAATAAGAGTAAGACATCCTACCTCCAATAGGCAGGATGTGCATTAAGCTCAAAGATTATTTAGCTTTAGAGAGTTCTACAATCAATCGTGTCGCTAAATACAAGCGCGGGACGATGGTATCTTTTAAAATATATTCAGCATGACTCGAATGAGCACCATCTCCTGACAGTCCCATACCTTCAATAATTGCGGCTTTAGATTTGACACCAGCAAATGCGGCATCTGTGCCACCACCAGTAGGTGTGACAGAAACTGTAAGTGGAATATTTAACTCATTTTTATAAATCGCTTGTGCTTGCTCAGCCAACTTTTTAGAGGCATCATTTGCGGCTAAAGGTGGGCGACGAACTTCAAATTTCACACTCACTTGACTATCGGACAGTTTTTTATTTTTGATTTTTTCATTCAGAGTCTTTTCAACTGCTTCAAAATCTTGCACACGTAATGCACGTACATCTGCTTGCGCAGTCGCCTGATCCGGAATGACATTACGCGTCTTTCCCGCTTCAGCAACCGTCCAGTTGAGTTTTAAACCCGTTTTTGGATCAGATAAATTTTGTAATTGAGCAATCTGGTGTGAAAGTTCTGTGAGTGCATTTACGCCAGCTTCAGGCTTTACACCTGCATGTGAAGATTTTCCTTTAATGTCTAAATATGCAGCACCGATGCCACTGGTGGCTAAACGTAGATTTCCATCCTTGCCACCGCCTTCAAATGAGAAAACAACGTCTTGATCTTGAGCAGTCTCAGTAATCAGTTTACGAGATGCAGGTGAACTGATTTCCTCGTCAGAATTCATCAAAACAGTAATTGTGCCGTAGTCTTTATAATTTAATTTTTTTAAGGTATTTAACACGTGTAGAATTGAAGCAACACCTTGTTTATCATCAATAATACCTAACCCGTAGACTTTGTCACCGTCGACTTTAAAGGGTTGGTTTTTCAGCATACCCCGTTGATAGACGGTATCCATGTGCGCAATCATCATGATCTTGCTTTTACCCTGACCCTTCAGCACAGCTTTGACTATAGGCCCCATTTTTTCAGGGGTATCATCCATCCGATAAATGTCTGTGCTGTCAATAATGCTGACTTCAGCACCCACCGTTTTCAATTGATCAGCAACAACTTTAGCGATTTGATTCAGCCCTTCGATATCTTTGCTACCAGATTCAATGTTGACCAACGTTTTTAATGTGTCTAGATAAGCCGTTTCTTCTGCCTGCACAGCGGTTTTAATTTGTTCAGGTGTAGCTGCATAGAGTGTTGCGGAGACAGATAAGCCCGATAAAAGCATTGAATATTTGAGTGCAGTTGAAATTTTCAGGTGTGGGTTTTTCAATATTTCTTTCATTAGAATCATTCCATGTTTTCTTTTTGACTTTTCAATGTCATATAAAAATCAGGAATGATCAACAAAATAATCACATTTAAATGTAATCAAAATTTAAAGCGACTCAGGGGAATGATTAGAATCACCAGAATAATTATTCTGATGATTCAGTGATTAATTTTGACCTACTGTTAAATTTTGATTGCCTATGCATTTACAGCCACAGGCTAATGGTGAATTATGCTGTGCGGCTGGTTTACCCATCACCACCATCTTATTATCCCCTGCAACAATTGTAGTCACAGTATTGTGCTTAGGACATGTCGCTTTATCTCCGACACATGCGACTGCCTTACCCTCAATAAGGAAAGCGGTATTCGCAGAAATTACTTTGCCACCGCCTGTCGTTGGTGAACCAATCGTAATATAGGGAAAAGCCATTTTGTTCTCCTTGTTATAGATATTGAGTAGACCTTATAAAACTTCAAACTCAATACGGCGGTTTTTCTTACGACCTTCAGCTGTTGCATTGTCTGCAACAGGTTTATCCGCGCCAAGACCTTCGGTACTTAAACGTGTAGGAACAATATTTTTTGAAATGAGGTATTGTTTTACTGCTTCAGCACGCTGTTGACTTAATGCTTTATTCGCTACTGGATTACCTTGACTGTCAGTATGTCCAATGATTTTGACATTTTTACCCTGAACTTTATTCAGTGCAATGACCATCTCATCAAGGATTTGTATCCCTACAGGTAATAACACTGCACTGCCAGATTCAAACTCAATGATACGATTTTTGAGTGCATTATCAATTACAGCCTGTTCAGCATGGTTTACTCCCAATTGGGCGCTAAAACGATAAGGTGCCTGAATCAATGACTGAAAAGTGGCTGTTATCGACTGAATTTCATCTGGGTTTAAAATCTTACCCGATAAATCGACCTGTGTTCCGCGAACAGATAATTTTCCTTGCGAAACTTTTTTCAAATCAGGTGTAATCACATTGGTTACAGATTCACTCCAACCATTGGGTGCTGAAACTGGACGCACTTGGATTTTATCAATCACCTGATCTTGAGGGTAAATTGTTCGAGTTTTTGCTAAAATGGCTTGTTTTGACTGCTCGTTTGGAACAACACCCTCAACGATAATATCTTTCGCAAAACCAATGCCACTGATCCCTAGACCAATACACAAACAACTCAATTGAAATGCATTCGTAATCTTATTTTTTATATTCATAATTATTCATCTATAAAAGTCTGACGGAAGATTTTCATCCCTTGATTCAGGCTGAGTTGTCTTTCGCATAAGTTTTGTTCTAGCGTCGCAAGCCCTGCATTTTGCTCTAAATAAGCGTCAATCCAACTGGCTTCAATGAGTGATACCCAATGCTCTGTTTGCATATTTTGGGTAAAAATATCGCTCAATGCTTCAATATCTGCACCTTGGAATCCGAATAAAAGGACAGGATTATCTGAATGCAGAATCCCGATTAGGACTTCAGTGTTACTTTTAGATAAGAATCTGGAAATCAAACTCACCCAAAATGCCGCAATCTCATAGCAATAGGCTGGATTGTTAATCGGCAAAATGAGAATCTTATTCATCTTTGCGGTACCACTTTTTAATACCGGCTGAAGAAGTAATCCAAGACCAATCATACTCTGAGCAAGTTCATAGACACTGACTTTCATCAATTGTGCAAATGAATGCATTGTATGATTGTCAAAAAAATGACTGGTTTCAGATGGATCTAAAATTTGAATCTCATCCGATAACTTAGCGAGTTTATCTAACAAAATATCTGGATCTCGTACCGTGCGAATTACACGGTTACGTTGGAACAGATCAATCAGTACAGGTTTATAGCTATACGGTGCATATAACAAGTTTTGGAAAGGCGAATCTACTTCTAGCAAGTGACTCAGGACCATCGGAAACTGACGACCAGAGCTATCTTCACTGGTAATCAGGTTCGCAGCCAAAAACATATTTTCTTTAGGATTCGCAATAAAGAAATCTAAAGAGGCCAAGGTTTGATAAGTTTCATTAAAATTCGGCTTTTTCATGGCCAAATCAAGGGCTTCGGTGATCCATTGATCAATGACTTGAATCAGCGAATACTGTCCTTTGCTCTTGAGAAAATCCCCTCTTGCAGGGCTCTTACCGTAATACAACGGCGTAGACTTTACGATTTGCATGGTTGATCTCCCTGTCTGATCTTTCCTTGATTCATCATGGTGTTGCACCTCCTGATGCAGGAGTATTGGCACTTGTTGCATTTTGGAGTGCTGTTGCAGTCGCAGGATTAGCAGCACCGGTTGAAGGTGCGACAGGTGCAGCTTGCGCAGAAATCACACGTACAGCCGTCTTATTGGTTGTGACTTTATCAACCAGTTGCAAGCCGTTGAAATCACGGTTCGAACCTACACTTGGATTCCCCCCTTGACCTGAGTTACCACTAATCAGACGGAAGTTCACTTTAACTGCAACTTGAGGATTTTGTGGACTAGCCCATGTCATTTGAACAACGCCATTTTGCTCCACACGTTGTGATGAATCAATGAGCTTATTGATACCGTACTCACCTGGTGCATCAAATACAGTGTGTGTCTTACCTTCCAAATCCACTGCAGTAATACGTGCACCTGGAATTGCACCTGCATTTGGCCAGACAAAGTTGACCCACTGTTGAATGCCATTTTCAAAAATCAAACGCTGACCATCAATGTCGATGGTATAAGACAATAATTGTTGGTTTGGTAATGGATAGAACTGGAAGTTTGACTGGTTTGCTGCAGCCGGTGCTGGCGCAGCTGCACCCGCAGATAATCCAGTTGCCACACCATTTAACGGTGCGACATAACGCTGGAAGTTCATCACAAATTGAGGATTTAAAATAATCCCTTGGTCTTTCCACGTTTTAGACGTCAAAGTATAACCACGACGAACCACAAATGGATCTAACGTTTCTTTCACAAAGTTGGCAATACTACCGGCTTCACCAAAGATCTGACCAATCTCTCCACTGGTCGCTTGAAGTGATGCTGAAGAGTTGAATGGTACTTTTTTACTTAAGTTTTGATTGAACGGTTGATACGCCTGCATCATCCACAGCTTATTAATCTCTTCCTGTGTGGGCACAATTAAACTTTCAAACGATTGCGTTAAAGGACTAATAAATAGCTTTTGCACAATCTTATTGTCTAGGTCATTTAGACCCACTGACAGTTTTTCATCGACTAACTTTTGCGTAACGTTTAGCACAGAAGTTTGTTCATTGATGGTTTGCTTCACCAGTGCCATTGAATTCGGACCAATGTCACCCGCATTTCTCAGATCGTTCATTTTACTACGGACTTGACTTAGACTTTCTAAGTACTCATCCAGTAATGATTTGTTCTGCTGATCGTCACGCTTACGCACCAATTGATAGAACACATTAAACTCTTTCGAGATAATGCCTTGAGTTTGGCTTGCAGCACGCTCAACAGCATTCGAAGTATCTTGACGTAATACTTTACGTTTAAACCATGCTACAAAACCTTTTTGCGGTGCAGCGAGTTCAGCTTGAACCACCGGGTTATCCCAACTGGTTTCTTTGGCTGTACGTTCGACCAATGTACGAATCGGAGAGTTTTGTGGCTCACCTAATAAATCAATGGCTTTACGCTGTTGTTCAAAATCAGAAGTTTTCGCATAGTAAACAGAACCTAAGAATTTACGCCATTCCGCGATATATTCTTTTTTATAGAGTTCCGTTAACTGTCTACGAATTTGATCTGGACTACCACTAAAGGTTAAATCATCAGACTGATTTGCATTAAGTACCCAATCTCTAGATTCTGTCGGGCTATTCGCTGCATCATCAATCGCTTTCTCAATATATTCGCTCCATGCTTTCTGTGTGAATACACCCGGCAATGCATATGAACCCAAGACCACTGAACGGTTTGCTTCACCGACGATTTGAGCTGTCGTCACTGCAGGAAAACGCGCTGCACCTCGCATCTTAATTTCGTTATACACACGATCACGTGCAGGCATACCTTTCATCACTGAAAGCAACACATTACGGCTTTGATCGACCAATTGTGCATCTGCAGATAAGGTTGGGAACTTTGGATCATTCGCCAATGTCATGCTGTAAGTCAAAATTTGTTCTGCACGCTGAATCATTTCACCACGCGGCATTTGACCACGATTGGCATCTAACCATGAACGCCAAAAACGAGTCACCTGATCACTTAAATGACTGGCTTCCATATACTGTGGATTGCTCATCATTAAGTAGGCTTTGAGTGCGTTGTAGGCATCTTGTGGACTGGTATCACTGGGTTCTAAATTCTGCTGTGATCGACCAGAGGCTTGTTGAATTTCTACATTGACATGATTCGCTTTCAACGTTGCTTCATTGGCTTTTACACGTTGTAAAAATTGCGAAATATTCTGTTGTGATGGTTCTAAAACAATTTGCTTCACGCCTTTGAGATATTCAACTTTCAGCTTTTCACGAAGCTCATTGCCTTGGTACATCCCAAAGCCAAATTTTAATGGGCGATTTTCATCAAAATCATCCAGTTGTTGTAAGCGTTGTTGTAATACTAAAAGTGCATCTAACTGTGTTGAAAGTGCTTGTCCAGAGGTCTGTTCCATTTGCACAACTTTATTTAAGTCTGCCTGAACATCTGCAATCAATTGTTGGTTATTACGATATGACCACACCCATAGACCTAAAATAATCGACATACCCAATAAAGCTGCAATAAAGGTTAAATAACGCTGACGCTTTTTGGCTGGATTAATATGCTGCTTCACTAGGTCTTTATCTTTCAAGATCACATTTGAAAATAGACCTTTTAAGAAATAACCATGGTTTTGAGAAACCGAAGTTTTAGGAATACCATGCTCACTGTTCGGAATTTTTGTTAATCGGAAGTCTTGAGCAATTTGCTCTGTCATCGGACTTTCAATCACACCTTCTTGTAACGCACTAGTAAAATAAAAACCACGGAACACAGGCTTAAACTGATATGGATTTTCTTCGAATAACGTACCAATAAAGGTCTTCAACGCAGGTTTAAGCGTTTTAAACTCAAGTGGGAAAGTCATCACACTTGGAGAAATATTTTGAGAATGACGGCGGCTTAAATGCGTGGTACTGACGCTCTTCAATCCATCATATAAAATATTATAGTGTTGCTCGAACAAATCGACCGCATTATTTGACGAATCAGGCTCATATGGCAATGTTGCCCCCCAAACCTGATCAAACTCTTCCTGCTCATAACAATCAAAAAATTCAGTAAAACCTGCAATCAAGTCCATTTTTGAAAAGACCAAATACACAGGTGCAAAAATCTCTAAACGTTCTGTTAAATCTTGAATACGTGCACGTAAATTTTTTGCTAATTTTAAAGATTTTTCAGGACTTTGACTGACCAATTCAGCAATACTGACCGTAACAATCAAGCCATTAATCGGTGCTTTAGATCGGTTCTTTTTCAATAAATCTAAAAAACCGACCCATTCTGAGTGATCTTCTGAATAGACAGAATAACGACCAGCAGTATCCAACAGCACCCCTTCTGTTGAGAAGAACCAGTCACAGTTACGCGTACCGCTTAAGCCTGAAGACACTGCACTTTTATGCGTTTCTTCAAATGGAAACTTTAAACCTGAGTTATAAATAGCAGAACTTTTACCTGCTGCTGGGTTACCAATCACCATATACCAAGGTAATTCATATAAGGCTGCATTGCCTTTTTTATCACCCAATTTTGACTTACGAATCAATTGAATTGATTCTTTCATCTGCTGGCTAACGAGTTCAAGCTCTTCTTTATCTTTCTTTTTGCCATATTCGGCTTCAGTATCTTTTTCTATTGCTTCAGCTAGCTCTTCACCTTGCTGCGCATGTTTTCGACGTTGGAATAAATAATAGATCCCATAAATAATTAAACCGACAAAATATGCGCCAAGTAAAGGCCAAAAGAATTTACTCGGAATGGTATTTTTCAACGCCATAAGTGAAACAAATATAGACAATGCGATGATTGCCTTTGGATTTGTAACGTATTGCCACAAGTAGCCTAAAATAATGTACATTTTTTTCTCGTTCTATTCTTTAATTCAAATTCGTTCATGCAGATTTGCTTATCCAGCTAAAGGCTAAACAGCTCGCTCATTCGATTGTTCTTGTTCACTCATGGCTTGAATAAAGCTCTGCGTTTGTGGCAAGTCACAGCAATACACCATTGACGTCAATTCATCTGATGCTTGCATGCCTAAGATAAATCCAAACACCTTCGCCACATGCTCTGTTTGCCCTACACTCGATTTCATATACACATAGTGATGTTGTTCAATTGGCGTTTCGGAAAAATTATGATTTAGGCCTTTCACCACTTTTAAATCAGTAACATCATCAAGCTGCATGACAAAAGGTTGCTCGTGTTGATATTGTTCAAGTTGATGAATATTAAGTTGTTCTAAAGTGTTCAATAACTTACTTTCGTTTAATGCAATTTTAATCGTTTTTACGGGTTGCAAATGATTTATTAGCACTGAATTTTTGGCGATACAACAACTTCCCACAAATTCCGACGGAAGATACTGTTCAGACATCCATGTTTTTTCATCGACTGTGTCTTGATCAATTTCTGAATCTGCAACGACAACAAAACTCACAATATCTTCTGATTTCTGGACTTGCTGTAACAAATTCATCCATTCTTTATACGATGTTTCTTTACCCCAATAATGAAGTTCCACGTGGAACTTTTGCGGAATAATACCGAGCGCAGTAAAGAAATCAGCTATTAACTCTTTTGTCGCGTCCTCATCCCAAACATGAAGTAAATCTTCTGCCAAAACCAGATGAACATCTAAACGATTTAATTTTGAAACCTGTTCAATCTTACGCTCGGTACTCTCTTCATTTTCATAGTCTGCACTCGGGTCAATCCATGCAGGATGCATACGATATTCATGTACCAACTGCCCTTCATAGAACAACGCAGACTGTTTTAGATGCTCTGCAATCGCCCACAGTGTTTCCGTATTCTGTTCAAGTTGGTGTTTAATCAAAGCTTCAATACGTTTTTGACGTTTATTGCCTTGGTCAAATTCATCTTCATCCTCTGATTCAAGCATATCGTCAATTTCTGGAATGCGATAACTCAAAATAGGTAATCCATAACCATTTAAAAGTTTTGAATCAAGTTCTGGGCTTTTGAAGTTTTTTAATTCTTCCCAGATCGCCTCATCCTCGCCCAACGCGCTTAAAGATTTACTCGAAAATACATTCAATTCAGTCCACATGATTTTTTCAGGTGGACGTTCTTGCTCTGCTTCATCTTGATCATCATTGGCACGTTGTGCATTTTGCTTCTTTTCTTGACTTTCTTGGTACCATTTTCGAATCATAAATGGCATGACAAAGAGCATCGATAAAGCGAAGGGCAATAAGCCAAAAAATAACAACATATCCTGTGTAGAAGGATCATGATTAATATCACGCCAATAGAACACTACAACTGCCGTTACAATGACAAAAACAGTGATAAACACACCTAAAATCATTTTAATCATTAAGCAGCCCCAAGTAGTGCATAACAGGTTTCATTATTATGTTCCGGTTGTTGAGGCATCAAAAAAACCCCTTGACTTAAGCCCATATCAAAATTTGATGACAAGCAAATCGGTTGAATTTCTTTTTTATCTAAAATCAATCTCACATCCACCATTAAGGTTGGACTACACCAACTCTGAATGATGCTCTTTAATTTTTGACTGCGCTTTTTATGGGGTAAAAAATCTAAGTAAGTCTTACGATCTAAGGGACCGATTTGAATTTCAATTTTCCCATCAATCTGTTTGACCACTTCACCGCAAAAAGTATTGATACCCAACAAACTCGGATTTGTACCACCGAGACTGGTTCGCTGTTCAGGTGCTAATTTAAATTTTTCTTCCACAAATTCTTCAATATGAAAATCAGTTTTAAAAATGCTACTCAACATGGTTTTTAGAGCATAGGCATTATTATTCTGTCCCTGCATTAAACCTGCAAATTCAGCAAAGTAATCATCCAATTCAATTTGCTGATGATGCTCACTGATATATCCATTTAGCGCATGTAGAATCTTTAAATAATGATTTTCTTCTTCAATCTCATAACGAATCGGTAAATTATAGGCAACACTTGACTCAGCATATTGCGCAGTCAGTTTATGGTTAAATAAACTTAGAAACTTCCGCGTTTCTTCTCTCGCTTTACGTGGAGCAAGTTTCACTTTATTGGTATAGCTATACGGTAATGCACCTTGCATACCAGTTAAACCCACCATTAGATTGGTCAGCTCAACCTTTTCTTCAACCAATTGTAAAGATTCAATTTCAGTTTTGGGAAAGTTCAACTCAACTGATGATTCAAAGCGAAAATCATTTGCCCAATACTTTAAATTTTGTTGATAAGGAACATGCCTTAGCAGTCGAATACTTTGAATAAACTCAAAGGAAGTCGGTGCTTTAAACAACTCATCAGTTACAGAAGCTTCTTGCCACCAACGTTCTGAACGCATTGGTATAACTCCTGTTGTGAGTTCACATCATAAATAATGACATCAACAAAACTGTTCATTTGAACTTTTAAATTAAACACATGACTCAGTAATTGACTAAAAATATAAAGACTGTGTCCATGGAATACTTTTGCATCGATATGCAGATGAACTTTCACACCACGAACAAACATTGGGAAGGGTTTTGCTTCAACCAACTTATTGGTCAATTCAAAATCAACTTGTTTGATCGCATCAATTAATAAATGATTTTCTTTGGTTTTAGGTAAGTTATATAGTTCTAATAATTCTTTAACATGACTCACCGCATCCCCTTTCATCAACGCTAAAGTATTTAAGGACAAATGCGAAATGATACGCCACTGCTCTTGCTGATTTTGTTTAAATTGATTCGGTAGTGTCGGACGCTTCAAGACCAAAGCACGCCGTGCCAAACTACTGTCATTCAGATTCAGGACATTATTCGACTGACTCAGTGCTTCATGGGGCAAATTTCGATTTGAACACAGCAGTTTAGTACTAATAAAATCAGATTTGGTATCAAATGGACTCAATTGCTTGGAGATGATGGAATAGCCTGTTTCCACAAATTTGCTATGCATCAGAGTCGGATTTAGCGAATAAAAAAATTGCACTTTTTCATCGTTATAATGACTCATCGCAAAGAAAGGTAAGATCGGATAAAAAACCTGATCATCACTATTTTTCTCGCGCACCATATTCATACTGAGTATTGAATACACTTGATAAAATTCTGGATGATGCGTATCTGTGAGTAATGGATACTCCATATTCTTATGGTTTATTTTTTGGGGTTCTGCACTTTTTTCAAATAGGTTAACCGCAGGTGTACAAAACAATTTAAAATTGGCAACATTCAACTCAGAATAATTTCGGATCACCACTTGATCATTCAAGTTCAATTTAAAATGAATATGAATTTCAAAACTGGTCTGTTCTTTAATCCGCCCTTTCAGGAAACCTAAATTAAGGTTGAGAAAATTATATTTTTCAGCAAAACAAAAATATTCCATCAATAAGCGATATGCATGATGCGTATGCTGATCAATCGGCAATACACTTTCCTCTTCATCAAATCCAATCACATCAAAAGGATTTTGAATGGGGAAGTTTTGAGTACCGATTTTGACTGAAAAACCTGTGGTCGTTTTAAAAATACTGTCCAAAACTTGAAGTGGGAAATTTGAAATCGCATCCAAATAAATGGGTAACTTTTCATTACCGATCCATTTATGCGCATCATTAAACAATTCAAAACCCAAGACCATCGTGGCATTTTGATTCAAATGAATATGTGCACTTGGATTGGTTTTAAACTCAAGTTTATTGAGAAGAATGGGGAGTAATTTAACTTGCTGGGTACTGTTAAACTCACACTGCACGCCTTTAAAACTCCGTGATTTCAACATCGTGTTTTTAGGAATCACATGTGCTTCAGTAAGCTGCTTCACTTTATTGACATCTTCAAAACTTACCACCGTACAACTTGGAAAATGACGGAGATACTGAGGAAACATCACCTCAAACAATGCACGAGTAAAAATATCGTAACTGTCAGCTAACTTTTTATCGACACGTGCAGCAATCAGTGAGAATGCTTGTATTAGACGCTCAATATGAGGATCGTCAATCTGCTCTTGGTTTAAGGATAGGCGTTGTGCAATCTTTGGATACTTCTGCGAAAACTCCCGCGATTGCTGACCAAATTCTTGTAGCTGCTTCTCATAATACGGTAAAAGTTCTTCTATCACTGGAGCCCCGGGTCTAAGATCGTGCAGAAATTACATATTGTTGCGTGGTCGGTTTTAATAAAGCATCAAAAATGACAGGTTCATATAAGGGATGAATATTTAAATATGCTTGTATGCTTAAGCAAAGCGATCCCATATTTTGTTCATCAATTAACATTTCTACTTTTATTTGTGTTAACCGTGATTCTTGCGCAGCAATCGAACTTTCGATTGATTGACAAATTTTGTCTCGATCCATTGGATTTGCTGTGGACAGTCCAACAAAATCAATAATGCCAAACTGTAAAATAGATTTCTTAACTAAGGGAAAATCATCAATGGTTTCAAATTTTGCAACTCGACTATTTAAAAGGTCTTCTAAATCATGAGCAACAGATTCCCGCAACTCCTTAATCGTTAAACCTCTGAGTTGTTCTTCTTGTTCTGGTATTAAACGATCAAACAATGTTGACCTAAATCCAAAAGGATATAAATGATCGAGTTTCATTCTATATATCTATGTTTAAGGGAGAAACAAGGACCAATAGAGTATTGATCCTTGTCTTAACACTTAAATTACAATTAGTTTGCAGCAGTGTATTGCGCAACGTTATTCGCAAGTGACCACTTACCAGTAATCGCACCTTGCTGAGCGCCAGAGATATCTTGTTGGTTATAAGTCCACTCAACCGCAGCATACTTAAGACCAAATGATTCGTGTGGCACACCTTCTTCGCTTACGCTTGGAGATACACTTGAAATCAAAACGTGTTTTAATTTGATTTGTAAGTACTTGATACGCTTGTCACCATTTGCACGGTAAAAATCGATTTGTACTTCATCAAATGTATAACCCGCTGAACTTGCTTCCCAAAGTTTTGGACTTGTAGCATCCAAATCTTTAACAAAAAGCATATCAGAGTGTTCAACACGTTCAGCAGTATGACCACCTACGCTTGAAGACGTTGCTGATTTAGGCTGACGAATGTTATGAGACCAAGAATTAACTTCTAGCCATTTCTTGTGCTCATTGTCACGCGATTCGCCATCAATCTTGTATTTTCCTCGAAATTGAAGATATATATCTTTCATTGAAGATTTCCTATTATATTAACATTATTATAAAGTTGCCCTATTTTAGTTAGAGGACTGAGGTAACTCAGTGACAAGTCGCAGAGAAACTGACAACTCATCCAACTGGAAGTGTGGTCTTAAGAAAACGACCGACTTGTAGTGACCCGGATTTGCTGGATCTTCTACAACCTTTACAGATGCTTCACGAAGCGGGTACTGTGCTTTCGCTTCTTGAGAAGCACCATCATCTAATAAAATATATTGCGCCAACCATTCATTTAAGAAAGCTTCCACGTTACCTGCGGATGCGAAACTTCCGATTTTGTCACGCATCATCGCTTTCAAATAGTGGGCGATACGAGACACTGCCATGATGTATTGAATTTGGCTGGATAACGCAGAGTTTGCGTTGGCTGTATCACTGTCATACTTCTTCGGTTTTTGCGTCGATTGAGCACCAAAGAACGCTGCGTAATCGGTATTTTTACAATGTACCAGCGGAATAAAGCCTAGATCACTGAGCTCTTTTTCACGACGATCTGTAATTGCCACTTCTGTTGGACATTTAAAGACCACTTCCCCATCATTTGTTTTAAACGTGTGAACAGGCAAACCTTCAACCAGACCACCACCTTCAACACCACGAATAGCAGCACACCAACCATGCTGGTCAAACGCATTGGTTAAACGTGTACCAAAACCGTAGGCAGCATTCATCCATAGATATTGGTCATGGTTATCACCATTTACATCTTCCACGAAGTTGAAGCCTTCAGTTGCCCACCCTTCTTTAGGATCGTAAGGTAAACGACCAAGGACACGTGGCATAGTCAATGCAACATAACGTGAGTCATCACTTTCACGGAACGAACGCCACTGTACATATTCAGCAGTTTCAAATACTTTTGATACATCACGTGGACGATCAATCTCTGTAAATGATTCTAAACCTAAAATCGATGGGCTCGCTGCTGAAATAAACGGCGCATGTGCCGCAGCGGCAACATGAGAAATCTGCTCAAGCAGATACATATCAGAAGGTGTACGATCAAACTCGAAATCACCAATGAGTGTTGCATAAGGCGCACCACCGAATGAACCATACTCTTCTTCATAGACTTTTTTAAACAATGTGCTTTGATCAAAATCTGTCGCACTTTGAAAATCCTTGACCAACTCTTTTTTCGTCGTATTCAACATACGAATTTTAATCAAAGGATTTGATGGTGTTTCCTGACAGAAGTAATAAAGTCCACGCCACGTCGACTCAATTTTTTGAAAGTGTTCATTGTGCATAATTTTACTGAGCTGAGCTGAAATTAAGGCATCAATCTCAGCAATACGCTTATCAATCGAAAGCGTCATATTATCTGAAACTGTAATTGTTCCAGCCATCACTTCTTTTGCTAAGTCACCAAGTAAGCTTTTTGCACGCACATGCTCTTCATCATTACGTGCGATACGGCTTTGTTCAACGATTGAATCTAATAAACCCACATCTTCTGTCGTTTGACTGTTTGCTTGAGCAGCTTGTAAATTACTCATGATCATCTGCTCCCGCTTCAGCACTCATCTTGCGAATTTGATCTGTATTCTTCAATACATCATCTAGAAGATCTTCTAAACGCTCACTATTTGAAATTTTATTACGCAGATCTGTCAAACGCTCACGCGCTTCAACCAGCTTTTTCAAAGGATCAACTTTTTGAACGACATTTTCAGGACGGAAGTCTTCCATTGAGTTAAACGTTAGATCAACGTTCATACGCCCACCTTCTTCAGTCAACGTATTTTCAACTTGGAAAGCTGCTCGAGGAGCCAAGGACTCCATCACTTCATCGATATTTTCCAAATCAACATTGATGAACTTTTTGTCTTTTAATTTGGTTTTCTCGAGTTCAGATGCCGCTGAAAAATCCCCCATCACCCCAACAACAAAAGGTAATTCTTTAATTTCTTTACCATCACCGACTTCAACGTCATACGTCAACTGAACACGCGGTGGTCGAATGCGTTGTAATTTTTTTTGTACACTTTCACGCTTAGCCATAATTTTTTATCCTAATAATTGAATCTTATAAATTTGCAAATGGACTACTTCCTGACGCTTTTGCAGGTGCAGTTGATTTAGATTTAGGTGCTACTTTCGCAGGAGCTTGAGTCGGTGCTTTCCGAGTCGTTGTACGCTTAGGCTGTACTTTAGGACGACTTTGTGTACGTGAAGATTGCATTCTAGGACGGGACTCAGATACAGCCACTTCCTTCTTATCTTCAATTACAGCCAAAGGTTTTGCTCTTCTCACTGCTTCTGAAAAAGCCACTGCTGGCGCATAACCCTCATCCGAAAGATAACGCACTTCTTTGTCTCGAATCTGAGTTAAAGCTTCATTCGCGATTGCAACACCCGCTAAAAACTTCACATCCGTTAAAGATGAATGCTGAACTTGTTTAGCATTAAGCTCATTCACCAATTGAAGCGCTTTGTAGTTTTTACCCATTTGTTGAAATCTTTGCGCTGCTTGGGCAAGGTATCCATTTACATTATCTTTATTTTTCTTATCACATGCTTGAGCATAAATTTGCAACAATGTTGGGTCCGTTTCACCCACAGCCAAAGGATTATCCTTTAAACAACCTCTTTTAAGCTCATTCGCAAATGCTGGACTGGTTAGCAACGAACCCACTAAAAGCGTTGTAAATAATATTGCATTTTTCAAAATATACCTCTGCCACTGTATTAAATTCTTAGGTTTTAATTTGTACAACTTTGCTCATGCTCTAACGACCCCATTGTTTATTAAAAGTTTATTTAAAATAAATTTTATTGTTGTTAAGGTTTTGACTTTTTTATTAAACCGTATGAAATTTAACTAGAAAAACTATGTGCTCGTCAAGAACAATCGTGCCATAAAAGTGAATTAGTTATCAATTTTTGGTTACAAAACAATATAGTTGCGATATAGTTTGATACCTAAATAATGTTTTTATCTCATTAAAAATTATGTACAATAACGAGTAGAACCATTAAATATGTATCAAAAATTTGTTGTTTTTTATACATTTACACAGATTTAAACATAAATGTTGTTGTCTATTTTACAGGCAAAATTGATCTAAAAAATTTATAATTTCACAGAGACCTCAAATGAATAATTTGAAAATTTTAATTACAAAACTATCTACAACAACAAGAACAGCTTTAGAAAAGTCTGCCAATTTTTGTATTACACAACAAAATTACGAAATTGAAATTGAACATTTATTGTATGAATTGCTCAATCAAGATCAGAAAAATGATCTGATTATCCTCTTAGAAAAATACAAAATTTCTAAAGATGGCTTACTGGACGATATTAAAGAAACCATTTCTCAATTGCCAAAGGGCAATTCACGTACGCCTATTTTTGCTAAATCAATCGTACGATTATTAGAGCAAGCTTGGCTACTGGCTTCTGCTGAAAAGAATCCTGTTATCCGTAGTGGGCATTTGCTTGTTGCGTTGCTTACAGCACCGGATCTTTATCAAATTGCTATTCGTGCTTCAAGTTTATTTGATCTATTCCCGATTGACACGATGAAACACAAGTTTCTTGATATTTGTGTGAAAAGTGCTGAACAACAATCTGAATCTGACCACACTGAATCTCAAAATAATGAACAGTCATTGTCTAATGATCATTCAGAAACGGCTACGCCAAAAACGCCTGCATTAGATCAGTACACAATCAATTTGACTGAAAAAGCACTTAAAGGCGGGATTGATCCAGTGATTGGTCGTGAGTTTGAAATCCGTCTCATGCTGGATATTTTAATGCGTCGTCGTCAGAACAACCCTATTTTGACGGGTGAACCCGGTGTAGGTAAAACCGCAGTTGTTGAAGGTTTAGCACTTAAAATTGCCAACAATGAAGTACCTGATGCACTTAAGAATGTGCACTTACATGTATTGGATATGGGTTTATTGCAAGCGGGTGCAAGTGTAAAAGGTGAGTTTGAAAATCGCTTAAAGCAAGTGATTAAAGAAGTTCAAAGTTCGGCACATCCGATTATTATCTTTATTGATGAAGCACATACCTTGATCGGTGCAGGTGGTCAAGCGGGTCAAAATGATGCTGCTAACTTACTTAAACCGGCTTTGGCTCGTGGTGAGTTACGCACGATTGCAGCAACAACTTGGGCTGAATATAAGCAATACTTCGAAAAGGATGCAGCATTAAGTCGCCGCTTCCAAGTGGTTAAAGTTGAAGAACCTACTGAGGAAGTTGCTATTGATATGCTTCGTGCGATGATTCCAGTCATGGCAAATCACTTCAATTTAAAAATTGATGACGAAGCGATTGTGACAGCAGTCCATTCATCACATCGTTATATTACCGGTCGCCAACTTCCAGATAAAGCCATCAGTGTTTTAGACACTGCTGCTGCACGTGTTGCACTGACTCAAAATGCGCAACCCGTTAAACTAGATCAACTCAAAGCTCAACAACACAATCTCAATTTAGAACTAAAAATTTTAGAAAACGAACATCAGCATTTTCCAATTCATCAAGAACGCTTAGCAAATTTGAAAAATGCCATTACAGTGCTTGAAGCTGATATTCTACAAACAGAACAAAGATGGCAACATGAACTGAAACTGGTTCAACAGCTTAAAGAACTTGAAATTAAAGCTGAGAATGGTGAAGCACTCGAAGCAGATGCCATTGCCAAAGTTCGTGATGAATTAACTCAATTCCAAGGGCAATTTCCACTGGTTTTTGAACGCGTTAATGCACAAATCATTAATGAAATCATTTCAGATTGGACTGGAATCCCTGTCGGTAAGATGGTCAATGATGAAATTAAGCAGATTTTAAGTTTAGAAGAAAAACTTGAACAGCGCGTGATGGGACAAGATTATGCCCTTCATCAACTGGTTCAAGGTATTAAAACATCCAAAGCGAAGCTTGAAGACCCAAATAAACCACAAGGTGTGTTTATGTTGGTTGGACCAAGTGGTGTAGGTAAAACAGAAACAGCCTTGGCACTTGCCAATGAATTGTATGGTGGTGAATCACATTTAATCACCATCAATATGTCTGAATACCAAGAAGCACATACGGTTTCCTCTTTAAAAGGTGCACCTCCAGGTTATGTCGGATATGGTCAAGGTGGCGTATTAACTGAGGCTGTACGTCGTAATCCTTATAGTGTCGTACTGTTAGATGAAATTGAAAAAGCCCATTCAGACGTACAAGAATTATTTTATCAAGTCTTTGATAAAGGAACGCTTGAAGATGGCGAAGGTCGTGTCATCGACTTTAAAAATACTACGATATTACTGACTTCAAATGCAGGCTCGAGTGCAATTATGCAAGCGTGTTTACCACATCCAGTTGAAGAATGGCCAACGGCTGAAGAATTACTGGATCAACTTAAACCAAGTTTATATAAACAGTTTAAACCTGCATTCTTAGGTCGTATGCGTATTGTTCCATACTTCCCATTACATGATGATTTATTGGTTCGTATCATTCATCATAAGATTGGTAAGATCACGGCACGTATTGAAAAACAATATCAAACTCGTGTTGAATATACCGACGACTTGGTTGAATTATTACTCAGTCGTTGTACAGAAGTAGACAGTGGTGCTCGAAATGTCGATAACATTTTAAATTCTTCTGTACTTCCAGAGTTAGCGACTCAAATATTGATGGCACTGGCAGATCAAAACTTGCCTAAGCTGATCAAAATTGACAGCAAAGAGAATGAAATTGAGTATCTTTTAGATCCTGTTGAAAAACCCGTTAAAAAGCGTACGCCTAAAAAAGCCAAAGCGACCGAAGCTTAGGCAATAAATAAGAGACAGACAATACAATGAATTTAGATCTCGAAGCATTATTACAACCCATCTCTGCAGAGCGTTTATGTGGCGATGACCAGTCATTTTCGAATGATTTCCATGAAATCAAAAAAGCGAAAACAGAAGATGATCCACTACTCGCATTAGGCGAATGGGTTGCCGAGCCTAAACAGGCTGATTGGAATTTTGTGAGTAATAAATCCATTGAGCTGTTGACGCATAAAACCAAGGATATTCGCTTGCTGACTTGGCTCAGTGAAGCTTGGGGTAACTTATACGGCCTTGAAGGTCTAGCAAAAAGTCTAGAGCTATCGCATCGTATTTTGGAAGAGTACTGGTTACATATTCATCCTGAAATTGAAGATGATGATCTCGACCAACGTTTGGGTTTACTTCAAGGTTTAACCACTCAAGTACCTGCCATCATTAAAAAAATACCTTTGGTGACAGGACAGCCTTTTTATTCTTTATTTGATTATGAAAAAATTTTGCATGATCAAAATAACCGACTGAAAAAACCCGATGACTCAAATGAAGTGAATGCTTCGGATGAATTCGATCGTTTTGAACAAGCGCTATTTAATACATCTAAAAGTTTCCAGATTCAGAATTATCAACACTTTACAGACATTCTTGATCATTGGAATACGTTAAAACAAGTGCTTGATCAATTGATGGAACTCGATGCACCAAGTTTTGCAAGTATTGACTCTCAATTAGACTCCATTAATAAGACCCTTAGAAAATTATATAAGGCGGATGCTTTTCATAATACCAACCAAGTTCAGTCTTTAGTTGCAGAAACATCGACTGGTCAGCCTACAGAACACATAACACAAGCTATTGAAATGGTGCAGAACAACCAGAATACCCAATCATTTCAACCGCAACCTCAAAGTCACTTACAAAATCGTGAACAAGCGATGAAGGTGCTCCAAGAAATTGCTGACTATTTCCAAACCAATGAACCGCATAGTCCTGTGAGCTATATGTTGCAGAAGACCATAAAGTGGAGCCAGATGCCTTTACACGAATGGTTAGCACAAGTTATTAAAACTGAAAGCCCTCTTGAAGCTGTTCAAGAATTACTGGGCGTCAACAATAATCATGAATCGAATGAATGGTAATAATTAATGTTTAAAGCGGAAAAAATACTTTGGGGTGAAGGTTTATTTTTAAGACCTCAACACTTTCAGGTCCAAGATACCTACCATGAGCAAAGGTTAAATCAGACCATTCGTTCAACGATTCCTTATGCTTATGGTGTTCAGTCGATTCGATTCGATGAAACTCAGCTTGGAACACATGTCCTTGCTTTAGAAAGCGTAGATATGATGTGGCAAGATGGTGAAATCTATTCTGCACCCTCTCGTGATTTATTGCCTGAGCCTGTACAGTTGGATGATCTCAACTTCCGCGGTGAAATGACGATTTTCCTTGCGCTCTCTATATTGCAACCCAATAAAAAGAATGTTGCCTTAGATGATGCCAAACAGCCGAGTCGTTATCATTCGTATCTCAATGAAACACATGATCTTTATACGGATGCAGTTCCTGCTGAAATTACATTAGTCCGTAAACGTGCTGAAATAAAACTATTGGAATCGCAAATCGATCCAAACCACGATATGGATGGTTTTTTATATCTGCCCATCGGCAAGATCAAACGACATAGTGCAGGTAATTTTGAACTTGATTATAAATTCATTCCACCTATTTTACATATTGAATCATGTGATTCTTTAATCAGTAATTTGAAACGAACATTGAATGTCATTAAGGCAAAAATTAAAACCATTCAAACCAACAACCGTGAAAATGAACAAAAACTCATCGAATTCCGCTCTGGTGATATCGTTTCATTTTGGTTGGTCAATGCTTTAAATACAGCGCATGCAACTTTAAGCCACTTGATGCTCAATCCACAAATTCACCCAGAGCGTTTATTCTTTGAATTATTGCGTTTAACGGGTTCATTACTTACATTCTCAACCGCTTACGAAGTTGAACATTTACCACAATATAAACATCACAATCTCCAAGAAAGCTTTGCTCAGCTCGATGTGATTTTGCGTGATTTACTCGACACTATTATTTCGAGTCGTTATATCAATATTGGCTTAAAAGAAATTCGCCCATCTTATTGGGTCGGCAGTCTTGAATCTGACAAGATCACACGTGATTCACGTTTATACATCGCTGTTTCTAGCACGATGATGCAAACGCATGAACTAGTTCAGATTGTACCTCTACGATTCAAAGTCGGTACAACCGTTGATGTAGAACAACGCGTAGTTTCTGCATTACCAGTGATTCCAATTCATCATCTGATGCAAGTTCCAACTGCAATTCCTGTACGTTCAGGTGTGAATTATTTTGAAGTTGAGCCGCATCATGAACTCTATCAACGTATGCTTGACTCAGAAACCATCTGTATTTATGTTCCTGCTGGTTTCCAAGATATTACGATTGAATTGATTGCTGTGATGAATGGATAATAAGGAAAATAATAATGAATAATCCAAATGGTGCTCCTTCCCTCTTCGATGATGGTCAAATTGGTGTAGGCTCAACACCAAATCATGCAAATAAAATGACTCAAACCACAAACTTGGTGGATTTGATGCATGATGGTTTTTATATTGTATTCATGATTAAAAACCAATATGTCCCACAAAATGCAGAACAGTTCCGTGAAAAAATCATGGATCAGTTAAACCGTTTTGAACATCAAGCCAAAAAACTACAATTTTCTGCCGAAGATATTCATGATGCAAAATATGCTTATTGTGCTTTGCTTGATGAAACTATTGTGACTCAGCAAGATCCGAGCTTTTTTAATCTTCAAAACTCATGGCTCATTAGCCCATTACAACTCAGCTTATTTGGTTCACAACTAGCAGGATATCGATTCTTTGATATTTTGGAACACATTCGTGCACGTGGTAAAGATCGTCTGTCTGCACTTGAAGTGTTCCATTATTGTTTATTACTGGGTTTCCAGGGTAAGTACCGTATTGAATCCATCGAGAGTCTCAATCACCTTGTTGCTCGTGTGGGTGATGAAATTGATTATCTAAAAGGTAAAAAAGCAGCATTTTCGCCTTTTGCAGGGTTACCAGATCAGATAAAAAATATTATTCATAAAGAACTTCCATTCACATGGATTCTTCTTTTCCTCCTCCTTTTCGCACTACTCGCTTTTTCAGGTTTGCGTTATATGTTGGGTAAACACGAAGATACCGCGATGGCAAAGTATCAGAATGTGATCAGTGCTCCAGCAGAACAAGCGCATATTACAATTCATTTACCTTAAAGAATTAGAAAAATGACTCAAGAAAAACAAAAAGTAATTCGGGTACTAAAACCCTCACAGAAAAAGAAGAATCTATCACCGATATACTACGGTATAGCGGGTGTGACATTCGGTATTGCTGTAACTTCTGTTTTAATTTTTTCAGTATTGGGTGATGAGTCTAACAATAATCAGATCGTTGCTCAAAATAATAATACTACAGTGAATGAGCAACCTTCTTCTCATGATCAAACTAATATAGTTTCAAGCAAATCTCGTCCGACAGTGGCAGTAGCAAATGATCAAAAGGAAGAACTTGATCACAATAGTATGGATGATTATGATCAGCCACAAACCAAATTGAAAGACATCCCGAATGCTTTTAAACAAGAAAAACAAATTACCGCAGATCAAACCAATCGCAATCCATTTGCCAATGCTACAAGCCAAAAAGAAGCGGCTAAACCGGTACTAAGCTCTGAAAAAACTGTTGTGAAAAAGCCTATCGTGGCAGCGACTACAGTTAAAGCAAAACCAGTGTCTGACAAAGTTACTCCTCAAAAAGTAGAACCTAAAATTCAAGCTAAGTCAGAAGCGCTACCAGCTAAAGCTAAGGGCGTTCAAAATGAAAATGACGTAGATTTACCTAAAGCTACAGTACAGATATCAGTTACACGCTCAGTTAAAGAATAATTGCCGTGATTATATTTATTGTTCTTAGTTTTATTGTTCTGACGATTGCCCTCACATTGATGATGTCATATGAACTCAGAACTAAAGCAATAGATAGACTTAAAGGGTTAATTCCTCAGAGTAGAAAAAAATGGGTTTCAGCTAAAAATTTTGCTCAAGAAATGAATTACGCTGCTGCTGCCGAACAAACCCAATCACATTGGCATTTACAACAGTGGTGGATTTTAATTGCTGGCTTTTTTTTGCTATCCAGCATTTTAATGTTTGCTTTTACTTCCCAAGTTGACCCAACCAAAGTCGTAGAAGCAAATTACTTGAAATCAAATGATCCACAAATTTACAATCTCTTGAATGGAGACATACTATCTCCTCCTCCTCCCGTGGAAGAAGCCTTGGTAGAAGCCGCAATACTTGCGGATCAAATCGCATCACCCACAATTCAAAGTAGTCCAATCCCTGGTACGTATAATGGTGAGGAAAATGATGGTAAGAGCCATGCTTATGAGCCAACAAAAATAGATCGTAAATGGGATAAAATGCATCCTAGTTACAAACAGCGTTTGCTGATGGTCTTTAAGCTGATGAAAGAACGTCATGGCTATGAATTGATTCTACTTGAAGGATATCGTAGTCCAGAACGTCAAACACGTTTATCTGGCAATAAAGCAACCACACTGGCAAGAGCATATCAAAGCTATCATCAATTCGGTCTTGCAGCAGATGTAGCCTTCAAACGTGATGGTAAAGTAGTAATTAGTGAACGTGATCCTTGGGCAATGAAAGGATATCAACTATACGGTGTAACTGCTGAAGAGGTTGGATTGACTTGGGGGGGACGATGGACACGTATTCATGACTATGGTCATACAGAATTCCGTATGCCAGGCTTAAAAAAATCTAGAGAAACTGCTGAACGATTGATTGCAGAAGCGCAGAATCAAGGTTTAATGGCAAACAATATTAATTAGGTAGTGCTAAAAACCAACGTGTAATAATACATTTATATATTTTAATATCAATAACTTATTATTCTTATGACGTCATATTCATGCACTACCATTAATTAGAATCAAAATAATTAATCCAATGTCCCAACAATGATAAAAGTATTCTCTTACGAACCTGTATATTGCCTCTGGTTTAGCTAATAGTTTTGAATCTTTAAGTACTGCCTTCAGAAATAATAGAGAACAAATCACCGAAGAAATTCGTTAATATCGATGTTTGTATAAGTTTGAAAATTAAAATGATCAAGAATTATACAATGTAATCTAGTAAATCTTTTTTCTAAGGCCTTGATGCTTTTTAATAGAAACATAAATTCGGAATTTTCTATGTATTAGCTTGCCATTAAAGATTTAAAACTCTGCTGAGGATCATTGAAATAGCACAGGCAAAATTAAAGATTCAAGTTAACCATGGAAATCTCAAACTATCAGCTCAGTAAATAATGATTTATAAAAAAAAATCTTCAATAAAGATATAAACATAATGAATTTTGATTATATTATAAACAGCTTTTTAGTACCTTTCAGCTCTGAGTGTTACTTCACATAATTTTTAGAATGCTTTAAACATAAAAAAACACCCCCTTCGTTTGAAGGGGGTGTTTTTAGGAATAATGAGCTGGCGATGACTTACTCTCACATGGGTAACCCCACACTACCATCAGCGCAAAGAGGTTTCACTTCTGAGTTCGGGAAGGGATCAGGTGGTTCACTCTTGCTATTGTCGCCAGCACAACTGTTGTGACTTTGCTTGGGTCTTATTCACATCGTTTGATGTATGCCGTTGCTTGGTCAAAGAAGTTATTAACAGATATATCTGAGTTGAATATTGTGATACTAACGGCTTACTGAATCAAGCTATTTTGATGTATATCGAATCAATTGAGCTTTTATACAACAACTGTTTGGGTGTTGTATAGTCAAGCCTCACGAGTAATTAGTATTGGTCAGCTTCACATATCACTATGCTTCCACATCCAACCTATCAACGTTGTAGTCTTCAACGGCTCTTTAGAGGACATAAAGTCCTTGGGAAATCTTATCTTGAGGTAGGCTTCCCGCTTAGATGCTTTCAGCGGTTATCCCTTCCGAACATAGCTACCCGGCGATGCGACTGGCGTCACAACCGGTACACCAGAGGTTCGTCCACTCTGGTCCTCTCGTACTAGGAGCAGATCCTCTCAAATTTCCAACGCCCACGGTAGATAGGGACCGAACTGTCTCACGACGTTCTAAACCCAGCTCGCGTACCTCTTTAAATGGCGAACAGCCATACCCTTGGGACCTGCTTCAGCCCCAGGATGAGATGAGCCGACATCGAGGTGCCAAACACCGCCGTCGATATGAACTCTTGGGCGGTATCAGCCTGTTATCCCCAGAGTACCTTTTATCCGTTGAGCGATGGCCCTTCCATACAGAACCACCGGATCACTAAGACCTACTTTCGTACCTGCTCGACTTGTGGGTCTCGCAGTTAAGCGCGCTTTTGCCTTTATACTCTACGCGTGATTTCCGACCACGCTGAGCGCACCTTCGTACTCCTCCGTTACTCTTTAGGAGGAGACCGCCCCAGTCAAACTACCCACCAGACATGGTCCTCGCTCCAGATCATGGAGCAGAGTTAGAACCTCAATATTACCAGGGTGGTATTTCAAGATTGGCTCCACTCGAACTAGCGTCCGAGTTTCAAAGCCTCCCACCTATCCTACACAAGTAAGATCAAAGTTCAATGTCAAGCTGCAGTAAAGGTTCACGGGGTCTTTCCGTCTAGCCGCGGGTACACCGCATCTTCACGGCGAATTCGATTTCACTGAGTCTCTGCTGGAGACAGCGCCCCCATCATTATGCCATTCGTGCAGGTCGGAACTTACCCGACAAGGAATTTCGCTACCTTAGGACCGTTATAGTTACGGCCGCCGTTTACTGGGGCTTCGATCAAGAGCTTCGCTTACGCTAACCCCATCAATTAACCTTCCAGCACCGGGCAGGCATCACACCCTATACGTCCACTTTCGTGTTTGCAGAGTGCTATGTTTTTAATAAACAGTTGCAGGGGCCTGGTTTCTGTGGCTGCTCGCCGCTCAAACCGCAAGGGTTATCACCGCCAGCAGCGTACCTTCTCCCGAAGTTACGGTACCATTTTGCCTAGTTCCTTCAGCAGAGTTCTCTCAAGCGCTTTGGTCTACTCGACCTGACCACCTGTGTCGGTTTCGGGTACGATTCCTGTGTAACTGAAGCTTAGAGACTTTTCCTGGAAGTATGGTATCAGCCACTTCACTGCACAAGTGCAGCTTGCTATCAGTTCTCAGCATAGAGTACCCCGGATTTGCCTAAGATACATGCCTACAACCTTTCACCTGGACAACCAACGCCAGGCTGACTTAACCTTCTCCGTCCTCTCATCGCATTACACAGAAGTATTGGAATATTAACCAATTTCCCATCGACTACGCCTTTCGGCCTCGCCTTAGGGGTCGACTCACCCAGCCCCGATTAACGTTGGACTGGAACCCTTGGTCTTTCAGCGTGCGAGTTTTTCACTCGCATTGTCGTTACTCACGTCAGCATTCGCACTTCTGATACCTCCAGCAGACTTCTCAATCCACCTTCATCGGCTTACAGAACGCTCCCCTACCACTTGCAATAAATTGCAAATCCGCAGCTTCGGCACATAGTTTTAGCCCCGTTACATCTTCCGCGCAGGCCGACTCGACTAGTGAGCTATTACGCTTTCTTTAAAGGGTGGCTGCTTCTAAGCCAACCTCCTAGCTGTCTATGCCTTCCCACATCGTTTCCCACTTAACTATGATTTTGGGGCCTTAGCTGGCGGTCTGGATTGTTTTCCTCTTGACTACGGACGTTAGCACCCGCAGTCTGTCTCCCGGATAGTACTCATTGGTATTCGGAGTTTGCATCGGTTTGGTAAGTCGGGATGACCCCCTAGCCGAAACAGTGCTCTACCCCCAATGGTATTCGTCCGAGGCGCTACCTAAATAGCTTTCGGGGAGAACCAGCTATCACCAGGCTTGATTAGCCTTTCACCCCTATCCACAAGTCATCCCCTGGCTTTTCAACGACAGTGGGTTCGGTCCTCCAGTTAGTGTTACCCAACCTTCAACCTGCTCATGGATAGATCGCCTGGTTTCGGGTCTACACCCAGCAACTAAACGCCCTATTAAGACTCGATTTCTCTACGGCTCCCCTATTCGGTTAACCTTGCTACTGAATGTAAGTCGCTGACCCATTATACAAAAGGTACGCAGTCACCGGACACAATGCCGGCTCCCACTGCTTGTATGCATGCGGTTTCAGGATCTATTTCACTCCCCTCACAGGGGTTCTTTTCGCCTTTCCCTCACGGTACTGGTTCACTATCGGTCAGTCAGGAGTATTTAGCCTTGGAGGATGGTCCCCCCATATTCAGACAAGGTTTCACGTGCCCCGCCCTACTCGACATCATCATATCAGCCCTTTCGTGTACAGGACTATCACCCACTACGGTTGCACTTCCCAGAGCATTCCACTAGAACTGATATGACTTAATGGGCTTTTCCCCGTTCGCTCGCCGCTACTAAGGGAATCTCAATTGATTTCTTTTCCTAAGGGTACTGAGATGTTTCACTTCCCCTCGTTCGCCTTGCAACACTATGTATTCATGTTGCAATACCTACCTTATGGTAAGTGGGTTTCCCCATTCAGAAATCTCCGGATCACAGGATATTTGCCGCCTCCCCGGAGCTTATCGCAGGCTATTACGTCTTTCATCGCCTCTGACTGCCAAGGCATCCACCACATGCACTTAATTACTTGACTATACAACCCCAAACAGTCG